>CANKGM010000131.1 GCA_947481355.1 Chitinophagaceae bacterium | reverse complement strand
TGAAGACTTTAATAATACCGGTCTTTCCATTCTTGAAATTGGCCATCGGACACCCCTTTTTGAGGCTGTGATGGATGAAGCGGTTTCTTTGGTTAAGGAACTTATGAAGCTAGATGCAGATAAAGAGGTTTTATTTCTTCATGGTGGGGCATCAACTCAATTCTTTCAATTGCCCATGAATTTTTTGAATAAAGATAAAAAAGCCGCCTACCTCGATTGTGGCGTTTGGGGAACAAAGGCCATCAAAGAAGCAAAACTTTTTGGGCAGGTTCACATTGTAGGATCATCTAGTGATAAGAATTATTCATATATACCGAAAGAGTATCAAATACCTAATGATGCAGCTTATTTTCATTATACTACGAATAACACTATTGAAGGAACACAGATGCAATCAATTCCAAAGTCTGGTGTGCCATTGATTGCTGATATGAGTAGTGATATATTAAGTAGGGAAATGGATTTTAATCAGTTTGATTTTATTTATGCAGGGGCTCAAAAAAATATTGGTGCTGCGGGTGTCAATTTGGTTGTAGTGGATAAGAATTTCTTGTTAAAGGCAAATCCAAATCTTCCTTCTATGATGGACTATCGTGTTCATGTAGCAAATGGGTCCATGTTAAATACGCCTCCTGTATTTGCCATCTATGTTTGCTTACTTACTTTACGTTGGTTAAAAAAAATAGGCGGTATCCCTGCCATTGAAAAACTAAATAATCAAAAGGCTTCACTTTTATATTCTACACTCGAAAAATCGTCTCTTTTCCATTTACCTGTTAAGAAAGAAGATAGGAGTTTTATGAATGCAGTTTTTACCATGACTGATTCAACGTTAGAGAAGGATTTTCTTTCACTATGTAGGCGTGAGGGAATGATTGGTATTGAGGGGCACCGGAATGTAGGAGGGTTTAGGGTATCTATGTATAATGCAATGCCAATAAGTAGTGTTGAAGCATTGACCGAACTTATTAGTGAATTTATAAATACCCATTCATCGTAAATAGCAATCAATTATGGCAATAGTTTATCCATTTAAAGCAGTAAGGCCAAAAGTAGAATTAGCTAAAGAAGTTGCTTCTCCTCCCTATGATGTTTTATCAAGTGAGGAGGCAAGGGTTGCGGCTAAAGAAAATTCCTTCTTGCATGTCACTAAATCTGAAATTGACCTCCCTTCTGATTTAAACATGTATGATGTTTCTGTATATGAAAAAGCGAAGTCAACATTACATTCCTTTATTGAGAAAGGTATATTGTTTCAAGAAGAGGTACCTTGTTTTTATATATATGAATTAGTGATGGATGGAAGAAGTCAGACTGGGTTGGTTTGCTGTTCTTCAATAGATGATTATGAAAATAATGTGATTAAGAAGCATGAGTTTACTCGACCTGAAAAAGAGCAAGATCGAATTAATCATATTCGCATAACAGGTGCACAGACTGGAAATGTTTTTCTTGCCTATAAAAATGTATCTAATCTCGATCTTATCATAACAGCATGGAAAAAAGACTACAAACCTGTTTATGATTTTGTTGCTGAAGACCATATTGCTCATAGGGTATGGGTGATAAATGAAACGGAAACAGTTTCGAGTATAGTGAACATATTTGACAAGGAGGTTCCTTGTACTTATATCGCAGATGGGCATCATAGAGCAGCAAGTGCAGCAAAAGTTCGTCACGCAGCTGGTGCACAATCCGATAAAAAATCTGACGGATTTTTGACTACATTATTCCCTTCGGATCAATTGAAAATAATGCCGTATAATAGGGTTGTTAAGGATATAAATGGAATTGAAGTTGCCGATTTTATTAGTGCATTGCAAGATGATTTTCAAGTCTCCAATGCTGATGGGGCTATTCAGCCAGAATCACTCCATGAGTTTGGAATGTACTTGGATCATAAATGGTATCATTTAACGGCCATTGAGGGTACGTATACCGATGATCCTATTGGTGTATTGGATGTTACTATTTTTTCAAAAAACATATTGGAAAAATTATTAGACATCAAAGATCAGCGTACAGATAAAAGAATTGATTTTGTAGGAGGTATAAGAGGATTGCAGGAGCTTGTTAAGCGAGTTGACAGTGGGGAGATGAAAGTAGCTTTTTCTTTTCATCCTGTTAGCATTGAACAACTCTTTGATATTTCAGATAGCGGAAATGTAATGCCTCCAAAGAGTACTTGGTTTGAGCCTAAATTAAGGGACGGACTACTTACACATTTGATTTATAATTAAGTTAGAATAGATACATGCTTAAACTTTTATTGCCCATTTTATTATGTTGTTATTTCTCTTCAACTGCACAACAAACTGTTGAACAGTTGCGAGAGACTGCAATTACATTTCAGCGGCAAGAAGATTTTACGAATACATTTATGGTGCTTGGAAGAGCTTTAGAGCTTTCGCCACAAAATCTAACTATCTTAAAAGATATCGCTTATACATATTATTTAGCTGGAGATTTTAAACGTGCAGAGGATAGAATATCGCCATTGCTAGATCGAGACGATGCTGATGTTCAAGTATTTCAAATTGCAGGAAATATTTATAAAATTCTTGAAAAGTGGAAACAGGCCGAAAAAATGTATAAGAAAGGGTTGGTGAAATTTCCAACGAGTGGGCCATTGTGCAGTGAGTATGGTGAAATGATGTGGAAATTATCAAGGCCGGAAGAAGCAGTAAAATTGTGGGAAAGAGGAATTATATCAGATCCTTCTTATTCTGAAAATTATTATCATGCTGCTAAGTTTTACTTTGCAGCTGCAGATAAGGCTCGAAGTATCGTGTATGGCGAAATTTTTGTAAATCTTGAAAGCTACTCTACCCGTACATCTGAAATTAAAATGTTGTTGATTGAATCGTATAAACGAGTTTTTATTGCAAGTGATGCCAAACAATATTTTATTAAAAAAACTACGGAGTTTGAATCACGCTTTTTAGAAATTCTAATGAGACAATCGTCACTTGCTGTTCATGGCATAACCCCGGAGACTTTGTTGGTAATACGTACAAGATTTCTGCTTGATTGGTTTAATATGCCTGAAAATCCCTTTCCTTTTGAGCTATTCTCCCATATGCAAAATTTACTGAGAGAGGGAATGTTTGAAGCGTACAATGCTTGGTTGTTTGGCCCTTCTTCAGATATTAATGCTTATCAAAACTGGATAAAAACACATGAAGTTGGATTCAAAAGATTTCAAGAATACCAGCGCAATAAATTATTTAGAATGCCTGAAGGGCAATACTATTTTTAAAGATCAGTTGCATATATACGTTCAATAGCTTCAGCTTGTTTTTCCATAATCACTTTGCGTTTCAGTTTTAATGTTGGTGTCAGTTCTCCTCCATTGATAGTCCATTCGTGATCAATAAGTTCAAATTTTTTAACCTGTTCTACTGGGTTAAAAAGGGTGTTATATTTTTCGACAATGGATTGGTATTGCGCAATAACATTAGGGTGTTTGATTAATTCTTGGTTTGAGTTAGTCGATATACCATTCTCATTGCACCAACTTTTCAGCACGGTGAAATTTGGAACGATAACAGCAGCTGTGAATTTACGTTCAGCTCCAACGACCATCATTTGTTCAATGAAAGGGGACTCTTTCATTTTATTTTCAATCGGTTGTGGCGCAACATACTTGCCTCCACTTGTTTTAAAAATCTCTTTTTTTCTATCCGTTATTTTTAAAAAACGTTCTTCGAACCATACTCCAATATCTCCTGTATGAAACCATCCTTCACTATCTATGCATTCAGCCGTAAGGTCGGGTCTTTTATAATAACCCATCATGACATTAGACCCTTTGCAGCATATTTCACCATCTTCAGCTAATTTCACTTCAACATTTTTGATAACTGTTCCGACGGTTCCAAATCTTCGATTTCGTGCATCATAGTGATTTACGCTTATCACTGGGGAGGTTTCGGTTAATCCGTATCCTTCCATGATAACAATTTTCGCAGCAGTGAAAATTCTCAGTAGCCGAACTTGGCATGCTGCGGCACCCGTTACTATCGCTTTTACATTTCCTCCTAATGCTTCTCGCCATTTGCTGAAAACTATTTTATTGGCAATAGCTAATTGAATAGTATACCATAGGCCTTGATTTTTATCTACTTCGAATTTATTGCCAAGCGACAAAGCCCAAAAGAAGAGTGCCTTTTTAATGCCTTTTTGTTCTCTTCCTTTCACCATGATTTTTTCATAGACCTTTTCAAGTAATCTTGGCACGGTTGAAAACAATGTAGGTTTTACTTCTTTTAAATTTTCACCAACCGTATCAAGGTTTTCTGCATAATAAACTGACACTCCATTGAACATGTAGATGTAAGTAACTACACGCTCAAAAATATGGTTTAGTGGGAGAAAGCTTAACGCTTTGTCTTTGTAGTTGCATATTGGTACTAGAATGTCATTTACATTATTAATATTATCAAGGATGTTATGATGACTTAACATAACTCCTTTTGGAAATCCAGTAGTTCCAGATGTATATAGGATTGTGCATAGCTCGTTGTAATTAATGCTGTCCTTTAATTTTTGAAGATTTAGCTTATCTTTTTCTGTTATGGGAAGTAGAAGTTCTTTCCAATAAAGTGAGTTATTGATATTATTAAAAGTATATACTCCTTGAACCGATGGTGTTTTTGTGCGAATAGACTCTACTTTTTCATACAATTCTTGATCACTAACAAATACCATTTTTACTGACGCATCATTTAAAATAAATTCTAATTCATTAACATTGATAGTAGGGTATATAGGAGTTAGCACGGCTCCAATTTGTTGAACTGCCATGTCAAGAATCATCCATTCTGGCCTGTTGTTACTGAGAATGGCAACTTTGTCTCTTCCTTCAATAGAACCATCGTGGTAGCCAATGCCAGCTGCTAGTAACCCAATACTTAAGCTATCTATATTTTGTTTTATTTCTTGTGTACTATATTTTCTCCAAGTCCCATTTTCTTTTGCGGCAAACATATCTTCTTTAGAAAATTTTTCTAGCTGCCATTCGATGCAATCAAATAATCTTGTTGGGTTCGTCATGTGATGCAATTTAGAATTGGTATGTATTCATATGCGAGATCAACTTTTGTTGAAATGATATGTGTTATGAAGTTAATATTAATTTAAGTTTAATTGGAAAGTAAAAAATAGTATTCAATAGAACTATACTAGTTATAATTGTATTGAATGTTTACGTAACACCTTCTTTTATTTAATCTCTATAATTTAGTGCTGGCTTTCTTGTTCCGAGAAGTGATTCGTAGCGATAGGTCCCCTTTTTTTGAATAAACTCTGCTTTTGCATTTTCAATTAATGTTTGGGAAAGAAACAATTCAATTGCTGTTGTTGCCATTGTTTTTGCTGCAACCATCATACCCTTTATCCCAATTTCTGTTCCTCCTGATGCGACTGCTTGCCAACTGTGTAGTGTCGTTCCTGGCACCCATGTTGCTGCACGAAGACCAACTGTTGGGACAATATAGCTTACATCACCAACATCAGTTGACCCACCTCCAGCATCTATTTCTGTTCTCAAAGGTATTATGCTATCTGATGTTTCAATGCTTGGATGTGAGTAGTTGAATGATGCTTGAATTTTTTTGGCGAATATTTTTTCTTCTTCAGAATAGGTTACACCACCTATTTGTTCAAGATTTTTCTGCATCACTTCACCTAATGTTTTATTTAAAAGTAAGTCATGTGTTCCTCCAATGATTTCATATTCCATCTTTGTATCGGTTCCCAGAGCAGCTGCTCTAGCGGTATTCACCACACGTTCAAATATTTGTTTAACCTGATCTTTATTTGGATGGCGAACGTAATAATATACTTCTGCAAAATCAGGCACTACATTAGGCGCCTTACCACCTTGAGTAATTACATAGTGGATTCTTGTTTCTTGGGGAACATGTTCTCTCATCATGTTTACCATATAATCCATTGATTCTACTGCATCAAGTGAAGATCTTCCTAGTTCCGGTGAGGCTGCAGCATGAGCTGATGTTCCGTAGAATCTAAATTTTGCCGATGAATTTGCTAAGGCACTAGTCATG
>CANKGM010000130.1 GCA_947481355.1 Chitinophagaceae bacterium | reverse complement strand
GTAACACCTGCGGTGCATGGCATTTGTGGAAATTTCTTTTACGAAGAGGCCAAAGATCGTGAAGTGATGATGAATTCTTCAGAATACCTCAGGGCAGAAACCATTCTTGCAGCTGCTGCCAATGCAGGTAGGAAAGTGGCAGTTGTTACTGCAAAGGAGAAATTAAGAGATATTCTTTCATTCAAGTTGAACGGAATCGCTTTTTCAGCAGAAAAGGCCAATCAAGCTACAATAGAAACTCATGGAATAGATAACCTAGAAGAAATTGTAGGTCATCCCACACCGCCTATATATAGTCCGGATGCGAGTCTATTTGTTCTTCAGGCAGGGGTTGCTTTAATAGAAAAAGGAATTGCCGACTTTCTTTATCTATCGCTAACTGATTATATGCAACATACCTATGACCCTTATGCAGAAGAGTCACTTGCATTTTATGAAGCAATGGATACAGAAATTGGAAAGCTAATCGCTCTTGGAGCAATAGTTGGAGCAACTGCTGACCATGGAATGAATGCAAAAATTCATGAAGATGGCACACCCAATGTATTGTTTGTAGAAGACCTTTTGGAAGAAAAATTCGGTAATCATTTTCGCGTGATATGTCCAATCACAGACCCATATGTAAAACACCATGGAGCCTTAGGTTCATATATTGTTATACATGTAGCCGATAAATCTATCATTTCTGATGTAAAAAATTACTTAACCGGACTAGATGGCATTACTGAAGTGTATGATAAATCAACTGCAGTAAAAGTATTAGAACAACCTGAAGACCGCATTGGTGATTTAGTAGTACTATCTGGACGAAATGTAGTGGTAGGAAGACGACCTCAATACCATGATTTGTCAGCCTTAGACGGAACACTTCGCTCCCATGGTGGACGCTATGAAGAGATGGTTCCTATGATTATTTCCCATCCACTTAACGCGGTGTATTTAAGAAAGGCAGCAGGCGACCCACGAAACTTTGACATTTTTGATTTCACCATCAATGGAACCAACGCATAACGCAATCAGTTGGTTTGACTTGAGTTCGTAACATTGAAATAATCTTATTAATTATATCCATCGTTTGATTTAAAAAATACATTATGTCCGAATCCACCAATCTCTCTTGTTATATAGCTGGAAAAAAAATTGAATCAAGCAATTCTCTTGAAGTTAGAAGTCCTTATGATAATAGACTTGTTGGAACAGTAGCACTTGCTAATGCATCCCATACTGAAGAAGCTATTGCTGCTGGACTTGCAGGTGGCAAAAAGCTAACTCGATATGACCGTTATCTAATATTAGACAAAACACGTCAATTACTTGTTGAACGAAAAGAAGAATTCGCAAAAGTAATCAGCGCTGAATCTGGCTTAGCTATACGTGAAGCGATTTATGAAACAGGAAGAGCACATGATGTATTGATGTTTGCTGCGATTGAATGTTTAAAAGATGATGGTCAAATTTTTTCTTGTGATATTTCTCCAAGCGGAAAAGCTAGAAAAATATTCACCACACGCGAACCACTTGGTTTAGCTGTCGCTATCACCCCTTTCAATCATCCATTGAATCAAGTTGTTCATAAAATTGCACCCGCTATCGCAGCTGGAACACCAGTTATATTGAAGCCATCTGAAAAGACACCATTAACTGCGATAAAGATTGTTGAACTATTATACGAAGCTGGCTTACCCGGTTATATGTTGAGCGTATTACTTGGACCAACAAATGAAGTGGCAGAACCATTGGTTAAGCACGCCGCAATAGAACTAGTTTCCTTTACAGGAAGCGTTGCGGTTGGAAAGAGAATAGCTACTACAGCAGGGTATAAAAAAGTTATTTTAGAACTCGGTGGTAACGACCCTATCATTATCATGGAAGACGCAGATATTGACACTGCCGTTTTATTAGCTGCTGAAGGATCATTTAGAAATAGCGGACAGCGCTGCACAGCAGTGAAAAGAATATTGGTCCATGAAAAAATCAATGATCTGTTTCTTGAGAAATTCTTAGAAAAAGTAAAAGAATATACCTGTGGAGATCCATCAGATCCTGCTACAAAAGTAGGTACGGTTATCGATGAAGCATCTGCCATATACCTAGAAAGTGTTGTAAAAAAGGCTGTTGAGCAAGGTGCACGCGTGTTATACGGAGGAAAAAGAACTGGCGCATTAATGGAACCTACCGTTATAGTGGATGTTCCTAGAAATGCCGACATGGTTGTTCATGAATCCTTTGGCCCTTTGGCGCCAATCATGACATTTAAAAATATTGATGACGCTATAGCATTATCAAATTCAACAGCATATGGCCTATCATCTGGTATCATCACCAATAATATGGATTATGCGATCCGATTCATCAAAGAATTGAAAGTAGGCACCGTCAACATCAATGAAGTTCCAGGATATAGAATCGAAAGTTCACCGTTCGGAGGAATAAAAGACTCAGGCCTTGGCATAAAAGAAGGAGTGATTGAAGCCATAAAATGCTTCACGTATGTGAAGACTTTTTCCATGCCCTGGTAAAAAAATAAAACCGATATTTTCAGTTTAGATTTTAATACCCTCTTCTTCTATTACTTGCTTAATTGCATCAAGCAAGTAAGTGATATCATCTGGAAATATTTGACCAATATTGCCGATTCTAAATGCATTTGTCTTGCTTAGCTTTCCTGGATAAATGATACATCCCCTATCATTTAACTTTTTGTAAAACTGTTCAAAGTTAAACCCAGGGTCTGAAGGATATAGAAAAGAAGATATGATATGACCTTGAATTTCAGGTTTAAGGTATTGCTTGAACCCAAGAGCCTCCATACCTTTATCCAATAGTTGTTTATTTGTTTTATATCTAAGCTCGCGAGCTTTAACTCCTCCCTCCGCATCCAACTCCCTCAACGCTTGCCTGAATGCCATAAGACTCAACGTTGGAGGAGTAAATCTAAATTGTCCATTGGCTTCCAATCCAGCCCATTGATCGTATAAATCAAGGCTTAAGCTTCTGCCATTCCCCTTGGATTTTTCTAGTTCTGTTTTTTTGCAAATAGCAAAGGCAAAACCTGGAACTCCTTCTATGCATTTATTAGATGAAGACAGAAGAAAATCAATGTTACATTTTTTTATGTCAATTTCAACACCACCAAAACTACTCATGGCATCAACAATAAAAATTATGCCATGTGCTTTGCAGACTGCTCCAATTTCTTCTATAGGATTAAAAAGTCCGGTAGTAGTTTCAGAGTGAATGCAAGCAATATGTGTAATGCCCGGATTTGATTTGATGTATTCTTCAGTTACCGATGGAGAGATGATTTCATCTTCTTCAAAACGAAGCTCTAAAAGATTTAATTGATGAATTTTAGCCATTTTGATAATACGCTCACCATAAGCACCATTAGCAACAACGAGTAGCTTATCTTCTTTCTTTACAACACTGCTTATTACGCTTTCAACTCCAAAGGTTCCTGATCCTTGAACAATCACTGATTCATAGCCAAGCTCTTTTGAAACATGTCCTATAGTCAACAGCTGAGTTCTGATTACTTTGATAGCATCCATGAATTCGTGATCTCTAGAGCCCATGTCTTCAAGCATTGCTTCTTTAACCGTTCTTGAAGTGGTAAGTGGCCCAGGTGTAAACAAGAATTTTTTCATGCTCATCGGAGAAATTTTAAAGATGATTTAATTTGAGAATGGCAAAGGTAATAATTGAACTCATCAATGGCAATTTTCAAGAATCAAATGACATACAAAATTTAATAAGTACTATTTAATGAACAACAGGAAATGCAGCAATTCTTAATCTAGCCGCTCCCATGGGTATCAATTCAATTTCATCTTCCTTTGTAATTGTCTTGACTGGACTTTGGGGCAATACATCACATAGGCCGTTTTTATCCAACATCCACTCTGGGATTAATTTTCCTTTTGCCTTCATACTAAAGGGAACCGTTTCTTGGGTAAAAGGAAAATCATCAGTAGGCCACTCTCTTTTTTCTATTACAAACTGATCTTCTAACGATTGGTCATTGATTATCAATCCATAATTCCACAAACTAGAAGGATATAAGTTATAAGAAGGCCATTTCGATTGGTCTACATTTTCTTGCCATTTTGAACCTTCTTGAGCAGATATTTTACTTTCAACTTTTTGATACGATTCACCAATTTTCAATGAAAATGTAAGAGGCCCATAATTGATACTAACACTATTTTTGTTTTGTGTCCATGTATCTTTTTTTAATTTCATTGGTAATGATAATTGAACAACATCCCCCTCACTCCAGAGTCTATCAATTCGGGCATAAGATCCTGATTCTAACAAAACGGACTGAGGATTACCATTCAATATTATTTTAGCATTAGTGCACCATGATGGAACCCTCAAATAAAGTGGAAACCGAACTGACTTATTGGTATTAACTTGAATTTTTATCATTTCTTCAAAAGGATAATGGGTTGTTTGCTTTAAATGAACACTTTCATTTTTCCCACTACCCACTTTGACATCAACTTCACTGCTATTATACAACATGGCAACAACTCCATTATCTGGCGTTGCCATCCACAAATGTTCTGCATAGTAAGGCCATCCCATTGCATGATTATGTTGACAACAACGACTGCTAAAGGGATTCATCATTAGAAAAGGTCCGGCATTCTCAATGCCTGGAGCGTGATCCTTGTTATCACTAACTACCATATTCGGAGAAGTCAAATAACGTAGGCCCTTGAAATCAGGCATTACTGCAGCAGGATAGGTATTAAACGCAACATTCTCACAATGATCTGCCCACATAGGATCTCCAGTGATGCCTGCTAGTATTTCATCAGAAACCATTTGCTCAACCATACCACATGTTTCTATAGCTTGTCTAGGATCATCATATCCATCTCTTGCATTTTCATCGGCACCAAACATACCACCTGGCACTTGTCCGTATAATTTTCGAATCAAATAAAAATCATTGTAAGTAGCAAAAAGACCTGCGCTATCCTTTGACTGCATGAAATATGTAGCAGGCTCTCTAAAACATTGCGCAATGTTTACATTATGCCAATTGGGTAGATTATTAGACTGTGCCCAATCAGCAGTATTTCTATGAATTTTATTTGCGAGTTCCAAAAGCCATTTTTCTCCAATGTGATTATAAAGCCAATAGATGCTGTATAAATTATCGCCGCCTCTACTATTCTCCCAATATGTTTTCAAAAATTTTTGATCAGGTACTGTCATTTGCCATCTGAAATACTTAGACATGAAAGTGAGAACTCGTTGATCATTACTGTATTCGTAATATGACTGAAGGCACCAAAGCATAAGCATATTTGGCCACAGATCTTGAAGATCTGATTTTCTTCGAAGGATATCTTCTTCTGAAAGCTTGGGTCCGAAATATCCATTAGGCTGTTGGCTTTCAAACACTTTCTCTATCCATGATTTAGTTTCATCAATCATTTTTTGATCTTTCAATACATATGCGAGATCACCATATCCCTTCAGCCAATAAGGAACTTCTTCCCATCCATGATCACCTTTCCCATTTCCACTAAACCATGCATTATTTTTTTTATCAAGCCAAGCACTAATTTCTCCAAGATGGCCTGTCAGTCCATCACGCTGAAGTTCTAAATATTTTAAAATCCAACCTTTAGGCGAAATACTCCCAACTGGTAATTTTATAAATGAAAGAGGCAGAAGTGGCTTTGCATTGCTAACATAGAAACTATTTAATTCAGTTGAATTAGGACGCTTAAGATTGGTTATGCTTTCCATATTGGATTGCGTATTCCCCATATGGGAGATTGTCAATGCCAATAACAAAAAAATTAATGATAAAAGAGATGTTGATTTTTTCATGAAAATTATAATTTTAAAATAAGCCCACTACTGCGCCATCCAATAAACAGCATTAGTAATAATTTGCATAACACTTGATTCCTTAAAAACTGGATATGTTTCATGTCCTGGTCGGAAATAAAATATTTTACCTGCTCCTAAATTCCAAAGCATGCCAGAACGGAACCATTCGCCAGTAGCCCATGATTCTTCAAATAATAATTGGTCAGGTTTGGG
>CANKGM010000129.1 GCA_947481355.1 Chitinophagaceae bacterium | reverse complement strand
AGGATTCTCTGGGTTTAAGTGAGATGCTTTTCGATAATAAAATCGTGCCTGAGCGTAATTCTTAATTTTCTCATAACAATATCCAATCGCTTGATAAATTAAGTCTTCCGGCCTTGCGAGTTCAATCACCTTTTCCAAACTCTCAATCGCTTCTTTGTAACGATGAAGCCTCATCAAGGCATCTGCCATATTTCTATAGGCATAATCAAATTTTTCATTGATCACAATGGCATATTGATAAGCATCAATTGCTTTTTCAAACAACTTCAAACCTTGATAGGCTGCAGCCAGATTGAACCAAGCCAATTCATTATAAGGGCTTTCCTCAATAATCGCTAAGTGTATCTGAATGCTTTCTTCATTCCTCCTCGTAAAATCTGTCCAGAAACAAATTTTATACAAAGCTTCCTCATTATTAGGGTCATACTCTAAAATCAACTTTAGGCAATCAAATATCTTTTCAAATGCCTCATAATCATCATATACGTCGGCTAATTCAAAAAGCAAATCAATCCGCTCCTCACCTTCAAAATAGGTGATGGCTTCTTCTAAAATTGCAACAGCCATATCTTGCCTATCCAAAGCCAAATACGCATCCGTTCGAAGAATATAAATATCTATGTCGTTTTTATCAAGGATTTCTGCCTTATCGAGCAACGATAGTGCTTTTTTATAATGCCGCGTAGCAATGAGTAAGTCTGCTTTTTTTACCAATAAAGTTGAAGAATAGGGGAATTGCAAAATACCCATATCTGCTGCCTCTAATGCGCTAGGAATGGAATCTTGATCATCGAAATGGTCTATTATCCGCTCGAATGACTCTTCACTAATATAAGCAACACCCTTCCCACTTCGAAGTTTTTCGAACTGAGACAACAGTTCCCTGATGTCTTCGTTTTCTGGTAAACGGGGCTCTCCTTGGGTATTCATCCTATTGTGTAATTTACCAAAATAGGATGAATTTATTAACACTATACAATAAAATATGCATTTCGGTGTTTTTAGATTAGAAATCAGCTTAAAAGACTTGCTTTTACCAATATGAACTGTTAAATTTGCACTATGATAACCTTGAAACATAAATTCCCTAAACGCATAACATACGCAATCTTGACGTTTGTATTGTTTATTGGAGTGGCCCAGGTTGTCATGGCGGTTGACGGTATCATCATAAAAGCTAAATCTTCCAAGGCTACTTTTTCTAATATGAAAAAGAATCTAAGCCTAACCTTGCATTCTGGTTTTACATACCACGATAATAAATCATTTGGTTTTAAAAAGGCGGATAAAGACCATGGCTTTAACTCAATTATCTCATACCAGAAGGGGAACATAACCTATATGCTTCCTTACAAAAACAAGGTTATCTTACAGAAATTTAAGACTCCTCAGAAGCCTCCAATTCGCTAATTTTTAGGCTTTACACTTTCTTCAAAACTCAAGATCCTGTATCCGGAATTAGGTATTTCAAATTTCTGAATAGGCACCGGATCAAAATTCAATGACTCCGCTACATATTTAATTATTGAGCTCCCTATCGTAGACTGATACTCCAATACAAAGCCCTGCAATTGTTCAAATTGAAGCTCCATGTTTGCATTTTCAGGTACTAATTGAGCTGCAAAATATACCTCAAGTGTACTCCCATCAGGTAAACTAGCCGTCGCCTTCTTACATGAATAACCTAGAATTTTCTTACGCTCATTCGTGACAATAAAAACGACATTACCTTTTTTCTTGTTTTTAGAGTCCCATTGTGCATGATTCATTGGAGTCATAATGCGTTGCTGACCATACTCTTTGAGTATTGCACCTAACCCTTCTTTGTCATCATAAATGGTTATGGTTTTACCTAAAGAGCTAATGATTTCTGAACGGTAATGCCCTCCTCTACTCAATTGAATCATTTTTGTATCATCCTTAGACTGAACACCATTAGCACTTGAAATGACTTGAAATACTAAGCTTCCCTCTGAAAATCGTAACTGAGCAATACCAGAAAAAGAAATTACAAGAAAAAATAAAAGAAATATTTTTTTAATAACTGACATATGTAAGGGAGTGTTTCTATATAAAATTAACGCTATTCATAGTGAATAGCGTTAATTTATCGTAAAGATTAATTCGAATTACTTTTTGGTTTTATTCTTCAAGTTGTCGACTTTCTTTTGAGTTTCTTGCATCTGCTCTAATCGCTCCTGCCATTTAGACTTAGAACGAGGTTTCTTACGATTTGTATCAATTTCAGCAAGAATCTTATTGTGATCAATTATATAACGTTGAATAATAAATTGTAGAGCTAATGTAATAACATTCGACACCGTATAATACCACGTGAGTGCTGAAGGAAGGCCGTTAAAAATTC
Source organism: Chitinophagaceae bacterium (assembly GCA_947481355.1). Taxonomy (GTDB): domain Bacteria; phylum Bacteroidota; class Bacteroidia; order Chitinophagales; family Chitinophagaceae; genus Pollutibacter. The sequence goes on along the minus strand of CANKGM010000129.1, from coordinate 3,741 downwards.
CAAGTAACATGATTGGGAAAATATAAGGCATGTACTTCATCGCAGGATTTCCTTGATCAGGTGTCATACTCATGCTATATAAGGAAGTCAAAAAACTAGTCAATACAGCCAACACCGTGAACATAGACAAATGGCTTCCAAGTCCAGGTATATTAAATCCCCATGTTAATACTGCATCATAGGATGAAAGATCATGTGACCACCAAAATGATACACCCCTCAAATGAATGTTAGAATTGAAGAAACTGTATAAAGCGAAGAAAATTGGAATCTGAAGTAGTGCAGGAATGCACCCCCCCAATGGATTTACACCCGCTACACGATACAACTTCATTTGCTCCATGCTGTACGTTTGCTGATCATCTTTATATTTTTGTTTCAAGACATCAAGTTCAGGCTTTAAGGCCTTCATCTTTGCACCACTCACATAAGAAGAATAGACCAACGGAGAAGTAATCAATCTTATGGCAATGGTTAACAACATAATTGCCAATCCTAAACTTGTTAAGTAGTTACTAAAAAAATCAAAAACTGGAAGTACAATCCAGCGATTGATATATTTCACAAATGCATAAAATCCTTGGCCAAGATTAACCATATCCTCAAGATCCATTTTGTACTTCTTAAGGATTGAGAAATCATTTGGACCTATATATATTTTAAAGGGAAGAAGTGTTTGTGAAGTTGCAGGAAAAGTAGAACGCAAGTTTGCTATGGATTGGGCAACTATTCTTTGAGAATCAGCTGGCACCCTACAGGTTACTTCTGCAAAACTAAATCCATTCTGTGCAATGATTGTTGTGTTAAAAAATTTCTGCTTAACACCAAACCATTTCAGTCCATTCTCCCAGGTTTTATTCAATCCATCAGACATGGTGAAATAATCAAAACCATCACTACCCATGAGACCCAATTGTGTTTCACGTTTTTCAGTTTTAATATCACGCTCTTGTTGATCTGCTTGCACCTGCCAAAGTAAATTGACTGAATTCCCTGTAAATAATTTATCAGATCCATTAGCGAATAGATCCCATTCAAACATGTATTCACCCTTTTTCAATCTATAACGATGTTCTATTGATCTTCCTGTAGAATCTGAAAGAATGAATTTTAAAGACGATGCTCCATCTTCGGTTTTTTCTACAGAAGATGCTGTAAAGAATAAATCAGCCGAATTTGATGTTTGATTATTTCCAACATTGATTAGATAAGATAATTTATTAAAATCACTAGACGATAGGACTACATTTCCTGAATCACCGGACATATATTGCTTTAGTCTTACAGACTTAGGCTGACCTCCTTTGTTGGTGAAAACAATCGAAACAACATCGTTTTCCAACGTCAAGAATGACTCTGAAGCAGCCCCATTTTGCTGAAACGATCCAGGAACGATTGCTTGTATTGGTTTACTATCACTTAATTTAACTGTACTGATAGTATCTTGTGCGGGTGGAACAATAGCTGCAATTGAATCTTGCAAATGCTTCTGTTTCGCCTCCAATTGAATTTGTCCTTGACGCGTAAAGTAAAAATATCCAATCAAAAGGATACCTAACAGCACTATACCAATTACTGAATTCTTTTCAAATTTCATGTGATTTCAAGTTGAGGGGCAAAGGTAATGAAGGGAATTGAATTCATGCTTAATTTGAACCCAACCAAAATGTATTACTGAACTTAGCGAAAAAGTAGCACTTTAGCCAATAGATGGATTATACTATGGCCTTTCGTTGGCTAAAGGTTTTTGCAGCTTTTACAAAATGAACAAATAGCGGATGAGGCGCCTCAACCGTACTCTTCAATTCCGGATGATATTGAACTCCAATAAAAAACGGATGCCCAGGAATCTCAACTATCTCAACCAAATCAGTTTCAGGGTTAATTCCACTTGCTTTCAAGCCTGCTGCTTTAAACGATTCTTTGTAGTTGTTATTAAACTCCCAACGATGTCGATGGCGCTCTGAAATCAGCTCTGTTTGATAGATCTCATAAGCGAGTGAACCTTTCTCTATTTTGCAAGGATAACTTCCTAATCGCATCGTTCCGCCTTTATTGGTAATATTTTTTTGACCTTCCATCAAATCGATCACTGGATACGGCGTATTCGGATCCATTTCAGTGGAGTGAGCACCAGCCAATCCAACTTTATTTCGGGCAAATTCGATTACTGACATTTGCATTCCTAAACATATACCAAAAAATGGCAATGCATGTTCACGAGCATATTTTACAGCAAGGATTTTACCATCTATACCACGGTGGCCAAATCCAGGGGCTACCAATAACCCATCCAAACCATGCAATTTTGATTCAACATTTTCTGCATCGATGAACTCACTATGTACATTCACGATATTCACCTTACATTCATTCATTGCTCCTGCATGAATGAATGACTCCAAGATTGACTTATAAGCATCTTGTAGCTCGATGTATTTCCCAATTAATCCTATATTAACTTCTGATTTAGGATTTTTCAACTTAGAGAGAAACCCTTTCCAAATTGTCAAATCTGGTTCGGGATACCATGTTATATTTAATTTCTTCAAACAAATAATATCGAGCTGTTCCTGCTGCATGAGTAATGGAACCTCATAAATACTGCTAGCATCAGCAGCTTCAATAACAGAATCCGTTTTTACGTTACAAAAAAGAGCCAGCTTGGCTTTCAACTCTTTGGTCAACGGATGTTCAGTTCTGCACACTAAAATGTCTGGATGGACTCCATTTTCACTCATCATCCTAACGCTATGTTGAGTCGGTTTGGTCTTCAACTCTTTTGCTGCCTTTAGATAGGGTATTAATGTTAGGTGGACTACAAGGCAATCATCTTCAGGCAATTCCCACTGCAATTGACGAACAGCCTCAACAAATGGCAAACTTTCGATATCACCTACAGTACCCCCAATTTCAGTGATGATAATATCAAATCCATCTTGTGCTAAAAGTTGCATTCTCCTTTTAATCTCATCTGTAATATGTGGAACAACCTGTACAGTTTTACCTAAGAAAGCACCTTCTCTTTCCTTATTAATCACAGTCTGATAAATTCTTCCTGTTGTAACATTATTCGCTTGTGATGTGAATGTATTAAGGAAACGTTCGTAATGCCCAAGATCCAAATCTGTTTCTGCTCCATCTTCTGTAACAAAACACTCTCCATGTTCATAAGGATTCAATGTCCCTGGATCAACATTTATATATGGATCGAATTTCTGGATGGTCACTTTAAATCCTCTTGCTTGCAATAATTTAGCTAATGAAGCTGCAATGATGCCTTTACCCAATGAGGATGTAACACCGCCAGTAACGAATACATACTTTGTCATATACTAAATCTCCAGTTAAATGAACCCTGAAATCAGGTTTTGGTCCGTTGTTAATATAAAAAAAAATGGACCAACAAAAAGTAATTAAATAACTTAAAGCGGTCATACAAATTTACCATTTATTTATCTTCTAGAAAAGAAATGATGCTCATGTGGATAATTTTAATATCCTACATTCGCGAGATTGAATTCAGCATCTCTTGTTAGCATAATTTTAAACGATAGAATATATGTTATACACAGCACTTAGAGCCGGTTTTCTGGCATTGACAATGACCATTTGCATAGAAAAATCGGTTGGTCAAAAGATAGTACCCGTAAGGGAAGAACCCAGGCATGTTCCAGTACTAACAAATAAATATATTCGAGTTATTAGTGCAGAAATTGGAGATGGTGACACCAGTTTATT
>CANKGM010000128.1 GCA_947481355.1 Chitinophagaceae bacterium | reverse complement strand
CCAGTAAATGAAGAAAAATTTGATGTAAATCAATTCTTGTTTTCTCGATTGCTTCAACAAAATAATTACCAAACAGCTTGGGTAGGAAAATGGCATTTAGGTAATCTTCCTCAAGGCTTTGATTATTTCTCAATTCTAGAAGATCAAGGCAATTATTACAATCCTGATTTAATTAGTACCAATAACGATACAACAAGAGAGTATGGATATGTAACAGACATTATCACTCAAAAATCTTTACACTGGCTGGATAAAAGAAATCTTGATAAACCCTTTTTTTTGGTAGTTGGAGAAAAAGCTACTCACCGCCAATGGCTACCGGATATTCAAGATTTGGGAGCATTTGATTCTATTTCTTTTCCATTACCAGTTAATTTTTTTGATGAATATAAGGGCAGGCCTGCTGCTCATCATCAGGATATGACAATTGATAAAACCATGAGGATTAAAGAAGACGTAAAAGTAAACATGGATTATTTTCAAGGAGAATTGAGCAGGTTGACAGATGATCAACGGTTTAAAATAAAAAAATATTATGATCAGATTACAAAGGAGTTTCAAGATAAAAAATTGAAAGATAAGGATCTTGCAATTTGGAAATTTCAGCGTTATATGAAAGATTATCTTTCAGTTGCTAAATCGATGGACAGGAATATAGGCAAAATCCTTGATTACCTTGATCAGCATCATCTTGTTGAAAATACCGTAGTCGTATATGTTTCAGATCAGGGATTTTACTTGGGTGAGCATGGTTGGTTTGATAAGCGATTCATGTATGAGGAATCGCTAAAAACTCCTTTTGTTATTAGATATCCTCCAATGATTAAGCCAGGAAGCCATATTAAACAATTTGCATCTAATATTGATTGGGCACCTACTGTATTGGATTTCGCTGGCGTTACAATTCCTTCTGAGATACAAGGAAAATCCCTATTGCCATTGTTCAAAGCACCAACTGTAAAGCAGTGGAGGGATGAACTTTATTATCATTATTATGAATATCCGGATCCGCATAGGGTGAGTCCGCATTTTGGAATAAGAACATCAAGTTATAAACTAATTCGTTTTTATGGAGCTGAAAATCAATGGGAGTTGTATGATTTAAAAAGAGATCCAAGTGAGATGCAAAATGAATATGGACAAAAGAAATATAAAAATACCATAGCTGATTTGAAATCTAGGCTAGGGATTCTGATTGATGAATATCAAGATGAAGAGGCTAAGAAAATCATGCTAAATTTAAAATAAAGAGTTAGTCAAAAAGTTAAATGATTGTGATTAAAATACAAACCACTTCCGACGCAGTATATAAAAAAGTAGCATGGCGACTTATGCCTGTACTCTTTGTATCCTATATTTTTGCCTATTTGGATAGAGTGAATATAGGCTTTGCCAAACTCGGCATGAAAGAAGAGCTATGGTATACAGATGAGGTGTTCTCTTTTGGGGCTGGTATATTTTTCATTGGTTATTTCTTATTTGAAATTCCAGGCAATATCTTAATGCATAAGATAGGTGCCAAGATTTGGATCACCCGTATCATGGTAAGTTGGGGCTTAATCTCTGCGCTTTGTGCATTTAGCCATAGTGCTACTACTTTTTACCTATTGCGTTTTTTATTGGGTATAGCTGAAGCGGGTTTTTTCCCTGCCATAATTTTATACCTCACGTATTGGTTCCCACAAAAAAGAAGAGCAAGCATGTTTGCCTTTTTTTTTATCGCCATCAACTTTGCCGGTATCGTAGGCTCGCCTATTAGTGGATGGATTATGTCTACAACACAACACTCTGCAACCCTAAAATCTTGGCAATGGTTATTGATTATAGAAGCTGTTCCAAGTTTATTAATGGGACTTTGTATTCCATTTTTATTAACTAACCGTCCTGACAAAGCAACTTGGTTAACCAATGAAGAAAAATCTATAATTAGTAAAAATTTAGATGACGATCTTCAGTTGAATATGGAGAAACATAAAAAACTTCATGATGTACTGGATGCTTTTAAGTCACTCAAGGTTTGGTTATTCGCGTTGATTTATTTCTTCATCGTGATAGGACTATATGGTCTCTCATTTTGGCTGCCTCAAATTATTGAAAATGCCATCACAAAGAATAAATTAGAAATCGGATTTTATGCATCTATACCTTGGGCCTGTGCAGCTGTGGGTATGATATTGTACTCAAAACATTCTGATCGAAAAGGAGAGCGAAGGTGGCATGTGGCAATAGCGTGTTTTGTGAGTATGCTCGCTTTCATTGCCAGTGGATTTGAAGAAGCAAGTGCTTTTTTTGTTTTGTTTGCTATTTCTATCGCCACGACTAGCTTAATGTGTGCCCTTTCTATTTTTTGGTCACTGCCTGCTATGGTGCTTACTGGAACGGCTGCTGCAGCTGGGATTGCGTTAATTAATTCTGTTGGTAACATCGGAGGTTTTATCAGTCCTGAAATGTTCACTTGGTTTAAAACACATTTTGATTTGGGGGGAGGGTTGATGGCTGCTGGTGTATCACTTGGACTAGCTGGCATGATTACATTGATTGTTGTAAAAAAATGATGAGCTTAATAGTTTAATGCATGGAGTTATTTGATAATATCGAATTTGAAAATAAAGATTTCACTAACGATAGCATTGCGCTAGGTGAATATGAAGATTGTTCATTCGTGAATTGTAATTTTTCACAGGTAGATTTATCTAATTTTATTTTTATCCATTGCACTTTTATCGGATCTAATTTGAGTTTAGTTAAACTCATCAATACTGTATTCAGAGAAGTTGTTTTCAAAGAATGTAAAATCATCGGATTATTTTTTGACACAGTAAATAGCTTTGGTTTGGTTCTTTCTTTTGAACAGAGTAATCTATCTAACTCATCTTTTTACCAGGCTAAATTGAAAAATACAAAATTCATTTCTACAACCTTGGTTGATGTAGATTTTACCGAGTGTGATTTAAGTGGATCCGTGTTGCAAAACTGTGATTTAACCAATGCTGTCTTTTATCGCAGCAATCTTGAAAAAGTTGATTTCAGAACCTCATATAATTATGTTATTGATATGGATCGTAATAAAATTAAAAAGTCACAGCACTCATTGCATTCAATTCATGGGTTGTTATCTAAGCATGATATAATTATTGATTGATGTGTTAAGGTTTGTATAGACAATTCATATCTTAAGTATTGTAGATTTAGCATAGCCAACATTTATTAAGCTGTGATACTTTTTTTCTTCTGAATGATTTAATAGATTGGCAGCGTATGGTAATTAATAAACCTATGCTGGTTATAAAAGATAATAACTAGGCACTCCCCCTACTTTTAATTTCAATTTTTTCATGACCATTGAGGAGTCATACACATTCATGTTTTATGAAATGTTTATGGCAAAAGCATTGGAGTATTATTGGCAGAGTAAAGTAACTAAAAAGTAACCAATATATTTCTTTAGTCATTTTTAAATAGATGATTGTCAGGTATTTAGTTCGGATTTTAAAACGCTGCTTCGGACTTATTTCTTTTTATTCACACCCAAATTTATTGTTAACAATTTCATAAAATGCTTTATATTTAATCTTCCAAATACGGAACTACTTTCGCATCTTAAACGTAAAAATCAATTTATGAAACAGCTTATGAGCAAAATTTTGCTTTTCGCTTGCTTGGTACTAGCTGGCCTCACGCCACAGTTTACCTACGCACAAAAAGCGATCAGCGGTAAGGTTATTTCGTCAGCAAGCAGTCAGGGTGTTCCTGGCGCTACAATCTTAGTAAAAGGAAAAGCCAACGGTGTTTCTTCTAGCGCTGATGGTAATTTTTCAATCACGGCAAATGTTGGAGACATATTAGTTGTTTCCGGTGTTGGTATAAAATCTCTTGAATACAAGGTTACGGGTTCAGCTATTCAAGTTATATCTGTTGATGTAGATACCAAAGAATTAAATGAGGTAGTGGTTACTGCCTTGGGTATCAAGAAAGAAACAAAGCGTTTAGGGTATGCTGTTCAGGAAATAAAAGGATCAGATCTTGTGAAAGCAAGAGAGCCTAATCCTATCAACGGACTTGTTGGTAAAGTTTCTGGACTTGATGTAAACATTAACCGTGAGTTGTTGGGTGCACCAGCTGTTTCACTAAGAGGTGGTAATATATCACTATATGTAGTTGACGGTATGCCTATCAACTCTGACACTTGGAATATTAGTCCCGATGATATCGAAACGTATACCGTATTGAAAGGACTTGCTGCAACAGCTATCTATGGTAGCCGTGCACAAAACGGTGCGATTTTGATTACCACAAAAAAAGGTACTAAAAACAAGAAAGGATATTCTATTGACTTTAACTCAAGTACTCAAGTTGATAAAGGATTTATTGCTTTGCCAAGAACTCAAGACTTATATGGCGGCGGTGATTATAGCCAATATGCATTCGGAGATGGTAAAGGCGGTGGTATAAATGATGGTGACTATGACGTTTGGGGCCCTAAATTGGATGGCCAATTGGTTCCTCAGTATGATAGTCCAATCGATCCAGTTACAGGTATTAGAGGAGCAACTCCATATCTCCCACGTGGTAAGGACAACTTGAAGCGTTTTATTCAAGCAGGTTTGTTAACTACAAATAACTTAAGCTTTACTTCAACGACAGATAGATCTTCAATTCGTATGTCGATGAGTCAGTCCTACCAAAAAGGTATTGTTCCCAATACAAAGTTGAATACAGCAAACTTTAATATTAATGCTAGCTATGATTTAACTAGCAAATTAAAGTTGGAAGGTAGCTTGAACTATAATCGTCAATTTACCCCAAACATTCCAGACGTAAACTATGGTCCAAACTCTATTATATATAGTATGACTATTTGGACTGGTGCTGACTGGGATGTTGAATCTCCAGATATTAAAGGAATTTGGCAGCCTGGTAAAGAGGGTACCCAGCCTATATTTGCCGAATATAAGCGTTATCATAACCCTTGGTACATGAGCTATGAGTGGTTAAGAGGCCATCAAAAGAATGACGTATATGGCAACTTAGGGTTGACATACAAAATAAATTCTGATTTTGAGGCTATCTTACGTACTAACCTCAGTACATTCAATACCATGCGTAATGAAAAAATGCCATATGGGGCTCACCCTTATGGACGTGAGGGAGAAAAAGGTGATTATCGCGAAGATGTTAGATCATTATTTGATAACAACGTAGAGGGTATCTTGAAATACAGAAAAGCACTCTCTCACGGAATCAATATCGATGCATTTGCTGGAGCTAATGCTCGTAATTGGAGCTATAATTCAAGCTTCACTACAACAGACTATTTAAACGTACCGGGTCTATACACATTTGCTAACTCAATAAACCCTATACAGGCATATAGTAATAGTGCTAATATGTTGGTTTTGAGTAGCTACTATTCTGTGAACGTTGACTTGAACAAGTATTTATCAATTTCAACTTCAGGAAGATTGGATAAGCACTCTGCTCAACCTTCTAATAATAATTCTTACTTCTACCCATCGGTTTCTGCTGCTTCAGTTATTTCTGACTATGTAAAGCTTCCAGAAGTCATTTCGTTCTTAAAGGTTAGAGGAAGTTATGCCATTGCAAAATCGCCTAGTACAACTCCATATGCTGGACCAGCTGGTTATCCAATTGGGTATGGTAATGCTTATGTATCAACTTATGGTGGACCAACATATGCATTGTCTAGTCCTGCGTATAGCATCGGTAGAGTGTACAATAACCTTACTGGTGCATATGCTCCTAGTAATGCATTGGATTCTGCAACAAAAACATCACAGACTTCAAGCCAAGAATTTGGTTTGGATATCAGGTTCTTGAAAAATAGACTTGCTTTTAGCGCAACTGCTTATTCTAATATACTTGGACCAAGCATTCGTAGTTTTCCTGTTTCTCAAGCAACAGGTATAACTGGCTATACAACCAATGCGATTAAGACTCAGATATCAGGGTATGAATTATCATTGTCTGGTACTCCAATACAAAAGAAAAATTTTGTTTGGAATGTACTTGTAAACTGGTCTACGTTTAAAGAAGTTTACAAAGACTTGCCTTCAAACTTTGAAAACTACCAGTTCCGTCAAGGGGACAGGGTTGATAAGTTATTTGCT
>CANKGM010000127.1 GCA_947481355.1 Chitinophagaceae bacterium | reverse complement strand
ATATGGGAGAATTTTTTAGCTATACATATCATGATAGTCCCATTGAAATTCAACAGCCTCACGTATATGTTTCAAATTATAAAGCAGTTAAACAAGATGATTTAATCAATCTCTTGCAATCAAAAAATGTATGGGCATCTGGCACAAAGACTTGGTATGAATTAGCGAAGCAAAAAATTTGGGTTATGGGTTCTGCCGATGCATTTGGATTAGTTTTTCTTGAAAATGCTTGGAAGATGCCTTTATTAAATGTGTCGAGAGAAAATGTATGTGTGATTACCGGAGATCAGGCATCTTCTAATTGGGAGAGAAAAGGCTGGAATGTTGTTTCTACCTATAATTTTACTATAAAGTCAAATAGCTTATTGGAAGAAAAAATTAAGCTAGCTAAAGCCTTTTTTTGGACAAGCTTTCATCAATACGATTTTTATAAATCTTTATTAGCAGAAGGGGCTATGCATTATTGTTCTTCTGGTGAAACAGCGAATTTATTGCAAGAGGCAGGTGTTACACCAGTTGTTTATCCTAACATTAAATCATTTTTACAATGTCTAGCTTAAAATATCCTGCAACCCAGAGAAGACTAAGAGCAAGTAGTCAAATACGTGAATTGACTGCTTCGGTTCATTTGTCGCACAAAAGTTTTATTCAGCCATTATTTGTGAATGAAAAAAATAAAGTGCGAACTCCATTAACTGGATTAGAAGGTATATATGCTGAGACCATTGATTCTGTTTTGAGGTCAATTAAACAGGATATTGAACACGGAGTTACTAAGTTTTTACTTTTTCCGGTTCCAGAAAACAAAGTGAATGTTGATTTTGATTTTTCATTTGCTTCCCGTGTAGTGAGTGCCATCAAAAGTGAATTTGGGGAAGCTATATGGCTGGCGTCAGATTTGTGTGTATGCAGTTATACAACCCATGGCCATTGTGGTATTTTAAATTCAGATCATACAAGATTGCTAAATGATCCGTCCGTAGAGGTTTTGGTTAATTATGCTGAACAATTAGCATTGGCAGGAGTTGATTGCATTGCGCCTAGTGATATGATGGATGGGCGAATAGGGGCAATAAGGGCAAGGCTCAATGAAATAAATCTTGATCTTGTAAGCATCATGAGCTATTCAGCTAAGTTTAGTTCACAATGGTATGGACCATTCAGGGATGCCTGCAACTCTGCTCCTAACAGCCACACTATAAAAGATCGAAAGACTTATCAAATGTCCCCTTTTAATGTAGAGGATGCTATTTCAAGTAGTCTTCGAGATGAATTGGAAGGTGCTGATATCCTCATGGTGAAGCCAGCAGGGTTATATACTGATGTCATTGCGTCATTAAAACAGTATTCAAGTAAGCCTTTGGCTGCTTATCATGTAAGTGGGGAGTATGCAGCTATAGAGTCTATGGTTCAACAAGGATACATGAATAGGGAGGCAGCTCATTTAGAAGTATGGACTGCATTGGTTCGGAGTGGTGCAAACATGATTATTTCTTATGCATCTAGAAATGCAAAAGAGTGGATTGAAAAAAAACTTTATTATTAGTCTTCTAATTTAGTAGAGTATTCATATATTTGCACCATGTCAACTGTTATTACCGAAACAAATAATCTTTTTCCGATTTTTTTAAAATTGGAAAACATGCGTTTACTTATTGTAGGCGGCGGTTATGTTGGCATGGAAAAATTGCAAGCGGTACTAAATAACTCACCAGAAACTCATATACATATTGTTGGACGTGAAATTAGTGCTGAAATAAAAGAGTTAGTTATCGACTATCCGAACGTTCGGTTATTTGAAAAATCATATAATTCAGCTGATCTTGTAGACATTGATTTAGTCATTGTAGCAATTAATGAGGGGGATGTAAGTGCTCAAGTTGTTCAAGATGCTAGAGCAAAAGGTATTTTGGTCAATGCTGCTGATAAGCCTGATTTATGTGATTTCTATTTAAGTTCTGTAGTGAAAAAGGGAAATTTAAAAATCGCTATCTCCACGAATGGGAAATCCCCTACTGCGGCTAAACGCATAAAAGAGATGCTTAATCATACATTACCAGACGAGTTGGATGATGTATTGCATAATCTTCAGCAAATTCGCAACGGATTAAAGGGCAGTTTTGAAGATAAAGTTAAAAGACTCAATAGCATTACCAGTGTTTTGGTTGAAAATGAAAATAGTGTAAGTGAGAAGCGTTGGAGAAAAGTGGCTTCTTATTCTGCTTTGGTTTTTGCTTTAATGTTGATTGGTCATTTTATTTTCTCTTATGTACCATTCAAAGAAATGGGACAATCAAGTATGGATGTATATCATTCATTGGATCCTAATTTTGGCATCATGCTCTTAGCAGGTTTTGTAGCACAATTAGTAGATGGTGCTTTAGGGATGGGTTATGGTGTAACCAGTGCAACAGTTTTATTATCCGCAGGCATACCACCCGTTGCAATTAGTGGTAGCATTCATACCGCGGAAATGTTTGCTAGTGGTGCAAGTGGGTATAGTCATTATAAATTTGGGAATGTCAATAAGAAATTATTTAAAATACTTGTAATTCCTGGAGTATTAGGAGCCATATTTGGTGCTCTTCTCTTGTACTATCTTGGAGATAAACATTCAAATTATATTCGTCCAGTACTTGCTTGCTATACATTGATTTTAGGGATTAGAATATTTATCAATGCATTTAAAAAACTGAAAGTTCGTTCTAAGTTTAAGCGTTATGGGTTACTAGCTGGTGCTGGTGGATTTTTAGATTCATTTGGTGGAGGAGGTTGGGGCCCGATTGTGACAACTACCTTAATCACTAAAGGGGGAACACCAAAATACGTTATCGGTACAGTTAGTTTAACTGAGTTCTTTGTGACCTTAGCAAGTGCATTTACTTTTTTTGCAGTTTTAGGTGTAAGTCATTGGCAAACCATCATAGGACTTATCATTGGTGGTGTAATCGCTGCGCCTATTGCAGCAAAATTAGCGGGGAGGTTACCTAGAAAAGCATCATTTATTTTATTAGGCTTATTGGTAATGTGGTGGAGTATTCGAATACTGATCAAAATATTTTAATCACTATAAAAAAACAAGTATGAAACAATTAACCTCTTGTAGTATGCGCGAAATGAAGATGCCTTTAACTTATAGGATTATGTATAGATAAGTTGCTATTTTTTTGGAAATTTACTCTACTAAATTTGTAGACTAATTTAAAAAATAAAAAGATCCCTTTAAAAATTCAACGTCAATATTTTTATTTTATGATAAAGAAACACTTAGTTTATTTTTTACTCTTGCACCTCTTTTTTATTAATTCTGTGAGCTCGCAAGAGAATGTGCTGATTGAAATTTCAGGAAAGGTAACGGATGGAGAAAAGAAATTGCCCTTGTCTGATGTAACCGTTCAAATCAAGGGTTCAGTTACTGGAACGGTAACAAATTCTACAGGCGCATTTAAGCTTAGAACAAAAAGTAAACTTCCCTTTACGCTAGTCTTTTCATCTATGGGCTTCAAGGCACAAGAGTTTGAAGTAAAAAGTCTAGATTCTAAACTTCAAATTGAACTCGTCACTCAAGAGTACTTGGGTGCAGATATTGTTGTAACAGCATCTCGTATGGCTGAGAGTATTTTGAAATCTCCTGTTGCTATAGAAAAATTGGATATTAGAAGTTTGAGGGAGACGCCTGCCGCATCGTTTTATGATGCACTTGCTAATGTGAAGGGAGTTCAACTAACAACTTCATCGATTACGTTTAAAGTCCCTAATACAAGAGGGTTCAACATACCTAATAATTTTAGGTTTATGCAATTGGTTGATGGTATTGACATGCAAGCGGCTACATTAGGTGTTCCACTTGGGAATGCCATTGGTCCGACAGAATTGGATATTCAAAGTATTGAAATTACACCTGGGGTTGCCTCAGCACTCTATGGTTTAAACGCTATTAATGGCATGGCCAATCTGATTACGAAAAATCCATTTACATCTCAAGGCTTGAGTGTGTTTCAACGTACTGGGGTTAATCATGTTGATGGTATTGATCATGCACCTTCTATATTATCTGAGACGGCTATCCGTTATGCCAAAGCAATCAAAGATCGATTTGCCTTTAAATTAAATGCGAGTTATTTACAAGCTACTGATTGGATTTCAGATAGCAGAATTGATCAAAATCCAAATTCAAAAAATACGGCTAATCCATCTTATGCATCCTTGTCCGGATCAAATAATGCTGCATTTGATGGATGGAATAAGTATGGTGATGATGCACTGGCATCAAGTAATACTGTTTCTGTTACTGGATTAACCATTGATAATGTTCCCAATAGAACACTCAATGTTGCACGAACTGGTTATTGGGAAAAAGACTTGGTCGATCCAAAGGTTAATAATTTAAAATTTGATGCTGCATTATTTTATAAACTCAATAGTACTACTCAGATTAATTATACTTATCGTATAGGGCAGATGGATGGAGTTTTTCAGCGAGGAAATAAAGTAAAGCTTGATAATGTAGTAGTTCAGAATCATCAATTGGAATTGAAGGGTAAGAATTATACGATTAAGGCGTATACTTCATTAGAAAATTCTGGTGATTCATATAACGTTAAACCACTAGCAGATAATTTAGATTTATATACAGGTGGTGGAAGTTCGGCTTGGAGTAAAAAATATAAAAATGCATTGGTTGACTATGCTAACAACAATGGGGGTTTAACATCCGATAATCTTGCAGCGGCAAATATAGTAGCAAGGCAAAGCGCAGATGCTGGAAGAGTAGAACCAGGTACTGAACGATTTAATATTGTAAGAGATTCTATCATTAAAATAAATAACTGGGATGCTAAATCCAGTACCATTCCAAATGCTCCTGTAACTGGTGGTGCAGCGTTGATTCAAAAGAGTAACCTATATCATATTGAAGGACAGTTGGATTTAACTGAGCAAGTAAAGTATTTTAATCTTTTATTGGGTGGAGATGCTCGTGTGTATGAATTAATCCCTGATGGTAATAATTTTGTTGATTTTTCCAGGCCTATAGATGATAGGAATAAACCTTTGGACAACGGTAAATTTGGGAAGAACACCTATTATAAAAAGATTGGTGGATTTGCACAAGCTACTAAACTGTTGTTTGATGAACGATTGAAACTCACGGGTTCTTTACGTGCTGACTATAACCCTGAATTTAAACCGGTCTTGACGCCAAGATTAGCTGCAGTATACACCATTAAAAAGGTACATAACATCCGTTTTACTTTCCAACAAGGTCATCGTTTCCCAGCTTTATTTGAAGCCTTGAGTTATGTTAATAATGGACGTGTTCGACGTGTTGGTATTTTACCTGTTATCAATGAGGGATTAGGGTTTAGAGAAAATAGTTATTCTCAATCTTCTGTAGCAGCATTCAATGCAGCAGTAAAAGCGGGTGGCAACACTGACTCCGCAGCGTTAGCAAACAGAGGACTATTAAAGCAAGGCAATTTGCCTGATGGAAGACCTGAGGGAGTTAAGTCTTTTGAATTTGGGTACAAAAGTGTATTGTTGAATAATAAATTAGTGATTGATTTTGATTTGTATCATAATTTATTTGGTGGTTTCTTAGGACAAGTTCAAGTATATGTACCAAAAGGAGAAGTTGTTGGTTCTGATGCAGCCATCCTTGCAATGATTGATAGAAATCGAGATGCAACAGTTGCCAGTGGTAGTAATGCAGCGAGCAAAGGGCAAGACCGTTATCGAGTATATACCAATGCAAAAAATACATATATCACTTATGGATCATCACTTGGCTTAACATATAATTTTTATAAGTCATTTACTGTTTCTGGTAATATCAATTATAATGCTATTAAAGGAAATACCACACCAGATTTATTTGTAACCGGTTTCAATACTCCAAAATTTGCAAGTAATATTTCATTCGCGAATAGAGCTATTACAAAAAATGTCGGCTTTAATGTAGTGTGGCATTGGCAGGATAGTTTCTTATGGGAAAGTCCGTTGGTTACAGGACAAGTTGCAGCAATCAATAATATTGATGCACAAATTTCTCTAAAACTGCCTGAGGTAAAATCAACGGTGAAATTCGGTGGAACAAATATCTTGAACAATAGAAAGATTCAATATGCAGGTGGTCCAACGATTGGGGCATT
>CANKGM010000126.1 GCA_947481355.1 Chitinophagaceae bacterium | reverse complement strand
TCCCAATTGCTATAGGAGTATTGGCTGCATCGGAACAACTAATATTTTCTCAACGACTGTCAGATCATATTATGATGGGCGAACTTAGCCTTGATGGTGAGCTAAGGTCAATCAGAGGCGCATTACCAATTGCTATACAAGGAAGAAAGGAAGGTTTCAAAGGACTGATTGTACCCGATACAAATGCCCGAGAAGCAGCGATGGTTAATGGACTTAATGTATTTGGACTTAGAACTCTAAAAGAAGTAGTTGACTTTATCCGAAATGATGGAAATAATGCAACGCCCATTAAAATAGATGTTGAGAAAGAGTTTTACCAATCTCAAATAAAATTTGAAACCGATTTTTCAGAAGTTAAAGGACAAGAAAATATTAAGAGGGCATTGGAAATCGCGGCGGCGGGCGGACATAATGTAATTCTCATCGGCCCGCCCGGCGCCGGGAAAACCATGCTTGCAAAAAGATTGCCCTCTATTCTTCCTCCCCTATCTCTAGAAGAATCACTCGAAAGCACGAAAATCCATAGCGTTGCCGGTAAACTTCCAGAACATACCAGCCTGATAACAAAGAGGCCCTTCAGAAGCCCTCATCATACCATCAGTGATGTTGCACTCGTAGGCGGCGGTTCTACACCACAACCAGGAGAAATATCACTAGCCCACAATGGCGTTCTATTTCTTGATGAACTCCCTGAATTTAAGAGAACAGTCTTAGAAGTCATGAGACAACCCATCGAAGAAAGAAAAGTAACTATATCACGTGCTCGCATTGCCATCGATTTTCCTACATCCTTTATGCTCGTAGCCTCCATGAATCCTTGTCCATGCGGGTTCTATAATCACCCAGAAAAAAAATGTACCTGTCCACCAGGCTTGGTAACTAAATATTTAAATAAAATTTCAGGCCCACTGCTAGATAGGATAGACTTGCATGTAGAAGTTACTCCTGTAGCATTTTCTCAACTGGCATCACATCAAATCACCGAAAAATCTGAAATTATCAGAGAACGTGTAATTGCAGCACGAAAAATTCAAGCTGAACGTTATGCAGAAAATCCTGGAATTTATTCAAACGCTCAAATGGGCTCTAGAGAACTAAAAATCATTTGTCAACTCGACGAACAGGCACAGATTCTTCTAAAAAAAGCAATGGAGCGACTCAACCTATCTGCTCGAGCATACGATAGAATATTAAAAGTAGCTAGAACAATTGCCGATCTGGGGAATAATCAACATATCAAGACTGAACATATTGCTGAAGCTATACAATACAGAAACCTTGATCGAGAAGGATGGGGAGGCTGAGATAATCTACCCTAAAGTTGGAAGGTATACCTAGTCTTAGCTTCTACCATCATCGGCTGAAGAAACAGCTGGGAAAAACTTACTTTGAAAAACCAGGATTGCAATAACACCGCCAGAAATGGCGGCATCCGCAATATTAAAAACGGGCCTAAAAAACTCAAACGATTCTCCACCCCACACTGGAACCCAGCTTGGAAAAGTTGCATCTTGAATGATTGGAAAGTAAAGCATATCAACTACCCTGCCATGCAGCATTCTAGCATAGCCTCCTTGAAATCCATCTTGCCAGATGGCATGTGATAAATTCTGGCTATACGGATCACTAGATTCAAAGATCATCCCATAAAATATACTGTCAATCAAGTTTCCAATTGCACCTGCATAAATAAAAGTTACACAAATAATATAACCAGGATGATACTTTTTAGCTATTACACCCTTAATATAAAACGTGCCCAACACAACAGCAATCAATCGAAAAACAGTGAGGGCAATCTTACCCCATCCTCCAGACAATTTCCAACCATAAGCCATCCCCTCGTTTTCGATGAAGTGAATTCGCATCCATGGAAGTGCATTAATCAACACCGTCTCTTGCCCAATATAATAATGTGTTTTGATGTAGATTTTGACAAATTGATCTACCAATAGAATTAGGATAGTAAAAAGAAAAACGTGTTTAAGCTTCACAGACTTGTTTTTGCAAATATAAGACATGAGCATGAAGCCTTGAATAAGTTCTCCAAAAACTATTCATGAAAATAAACCCGTTGAACACGTTGAGAAATACCTGTCATGATTTCGTATGGAATAGTCCCAGCCGCCTCAGCAATAGCTTTAATTGAATTCCCTTTGCCAAAAACCAAAACCTCATCTTCTACGGTTATCTCAGGAAAATCTGTGATATCGACCATGGTCATATCCATGCAAACATTTCCAATCGTGTTTACAGGTTTCCCTTTTATTAGAACTGACCCTATACCATTCCCCAAACTTCTTGGATAGCCATCTGCATAACCTATTCGTATCGTTGCAATAATAGAATTGCGTTGAAGAATTGCCTTTCGTCCATACCCCACTGTCTCACCCTTTGAAACCCGCTTTATTTGTGATATGGTAGTCTTCAAAGAACTTGACTCGATTAAATTTAAATGCGCATTACCAGGATTGACACCATATAACCCAATACCTAACCGGACCAAAGAATTTGACAAATCAGGGAATCGACTTATTGCAGCTGTATTGGCAGCATGAGTCAAAAATGAATAGCCCAACGCCTCTTTTAAAATAGTACAACCTTTATCAAATTCACCGAGCTGTTGGTTAGTAAAGTCATCCTCTAGGTCATTTTCTGATGCAACAAGATGGGTAAAAACAGATTGAACTTTAAAAACATTTTGATTTTTAATTAATGATATCAATTCATCCAAGCTCCCGACTTCAAATCCCAGCCTATGCATACCGGTGTCTAATTTGATATGTACTGGGAAAAAATTAATCCCTTCTTGTTGCAAGAATTGATCAAACTGCTTTGCAATCTCGATAGAAAAAAGCTCAGGTTCCAAATTGAATTCCAATAACTCAGGAAAAGCCTGAGGTTCTGTATTCATTACCATTATAGGCAGATTGATACCTGCCTTTCTTAACTCTACGCCCTCATCTACATAGGCTACTGCAAGATATTCTACTTGATGGAACTGCAATAAATTTGCAATTTCATAACTACCTGATCCATATGAAAAGGCTTTCACCATAACCATTAAGCCAGTACCTTTTTTAACAATATTTCGATACTCCATCAAATTATGTGTAATGGCAGGCAAGTCAATTTCTAGCCGAGTCTGATGAATCTTGCGCTCTAACAAATGACTAATTCGTTCTAACCTAGAAGCCCTAGATCCTTTTATTAGGATTAATTCATTTCGAAATGTACTAAGCTTAAAATGAGCTAAAAATTCTTCAGGATCTAAATAGACTTCAGTGCTAATCCCCTTATGATTAAAGAATGAACTAAATCGATAAAAATGTGGCCCGATTCCAATTAACCGCTGTACTTTTTTTTGAGAAAGATATTCTGCAATATCGTTATAGGTTTTTTCTTCATGCTCTATAATCCCAGTAATATCTGAAAGGATAACTGTTTTATCTTGCTTTGAAGTTTGTATCGACATAAACTCAATCGCGCTGAATAAACCATTGAGATCAGCATTATAACTATCATTTATAAGAGTACACTGATTTTGACCCTCCTTCTTTTCTAAACGCATAGCAAGCGGTGGAAGGTCACTCAGCCGATCGACTATTTTTTTTGCTACACCTAAATAGAGCGCGACTGCAAAAACATGCATTGCATTTTCAATGGCAGCAGGATCTGAAAAGGGAATAGATAAAGAATATTGCTCGTCACTAAAAATGAGCTGAAGAGATGTTATCCCATCTAATATCACTTGCTCTGTAATCCTAATATCAGCTAAATCATTTTTCCCCCAACTCAGTACAGAATTGAATTTTGACTGATGGACAACTTTATCAATCATCTCATGGTCCTTGCAATAAACAAGCACATCAGCTTCTTGAAAAAGGAATAATTTCTCTTCTAACTTTACCAACATCGTTTCAAACCCTTCATTATGTGCTTCTCCAATATTGGTAATCACTCCAATAACAGGTTTGATAACAGGCTGTAAATGTTCCATTTCACTAACTGTCGAGATGCCAGCTTCAAAAATTCCCAAATTATGCATTGAATCCATTTGCCAAACACTCAATGGAACGCCAAGTTGAGAATTATAACTACGTGGACTACGCACAATATTGAATTCGGTTTGTAATACATGAAATAGCCATTCTTTTACAATGGTCTTTCCATTACTGCCAGTTATTCCAATAACCGGATAATCAAATTTCTTTCGATGTGTAGCAACCAATAAATGTAAAGACTCAACAACATCCTTTACAAGCATAAATTGTGCAGCAGGGTATATATGATAATCTGTTGATTTACTGATTACAAAATGTCTAACACCACGACTATATAATTCCTTGATGTAATCATGCCCATCTCGCTTTGAAGTGGTAATCGCAAAAAACAACGTTGATTCTGGAAAGACAACTTTTCTACTATCAAATGAAAGATGTTGAATATTGCTAGAATCAGCTCTCCCATTCAACTTAGCCCGAATAATAATTGAAATATCGTTAGATTGATAAGCAATCATACTAATCCTTTTTTATGGCTCTCCTGCGTTTTGCTTCGATTGAGTACAAAATAGACCCAGACAAACAAAGCATGATAACGCACAATGATACAAAAATAGAAATATGTATTCCAAAGAATTCAATCAACATTTTAACGCCGATAAAAATAAGCACAATGGCAATACCTTGTTGCAGGTAATCAAATTGATCAATTGCGCCTCGTAACAAAAAGAAAAGAGATCGCAAACCTAACACGGCAAAAATATTAGATGAATAAATAACGAGAATATCATCTGAACTAAATCCCATATTCGCTTTTTCACGCACCAAAGAGACTACAGTAGGTATGGAATCTAACGCAAAGGCTACATCAACTGCGGCCAACATCAAAACGACAACAGACAACGTAGTGAAATATACCTTACCTTTTTCATTTATAAAATACTTTCCTTGAGGATCAGCAAGTGTCACTCTAAAAAAACGAGTAATAAATTTATAGATACGTGTGTTCCCTGGATCAAATTCAGCTTCATCCTTTTTATTGAAAAGATGATACCCCGTATACAAAAGGAAAAAGCCAAATACATAGAGTATCCAATGAAAGTGATTGATCAACTCAATTCCTAAAGCAATGAACACGATGCGAAATACTATCGCTAGAAGAATTCCAATTAAAAGAACTCGACCAGAATCGGATGCCTTGACATTGAAATAAGTAAAGATTAAAATAAACACAAAAATATTATCAATACTCAACGACCACTCCATGAGATACGCAGCAAAAAACTTGGTAGACAATATGGTTGATTTTTCAACCCACAAAAAAATACAAAATGCAATGGAAAGACTTACCCAAAAAAGTGTTTGAATCAATGCTTTTTTTATACTTACAACTTCATTCTTCTTACTCAATAAGCCAAGATCGAATATCAATGCCCCAATAAGCAATGCGCCAAACGTTAAATATGTAACTTGATCTATCGTCATATAAAATTGAATACTATGCCCTCAAAGGTAATCATTCCGGAGGGGTCTTGGCTAGGCCTGATGGGCAAATCTTCTTTTTCGCAAAAATGGATACCCAATAGCGAGAAGCAAAGGAAAAACTAAAGGCAAGAATATGTTCAAGAGTTGCCAAAAAAGTCTATCTCTCTCTAGCAAATCCTTATCTAGCAATCTTAGCTGATAGGCCTTTGAGCGAGTACTCATTATATCAGCTCCTCCAGTTAAATAAAAAAGGGAATTACTGATAAAATCTTTGTTGGCAAATTGTTCACGGGTATAGGAATTAATTCCCATAGGTAATGGTCCGTCTTTTTCACTGACTGTATTCAACAATATGTCTGCATCAGAAATAAAAATCATACTATTTGGAAGTTGACAAGAACTAACAAATCCTCCACCTTGATTACCCTGAAGTTCATTCAACTGATCAGCAGTTAATCGATTTGAAAACAAAGATTTAAATTTCCCTTCTACAAGGACAGCTATAGGCATTTGCTTTTTGGTAAAATAATTTAGGTCTTCCTCATTTTTAATACTCTTCCACTCCACAATAGCAGGGGTTTGTAATGAACGAGAGAAGTCGGATGTTGAAAGCAATAGTTGATGTGTAATGCCATTCGTAGAAATAGTATCAATTGATTGGGGAAATGCCGAAAGCACGTAATCTAAATTTTTTGAGATAGGATGGCCAACATTATTGCGCAATAAAG
>CANKGM010000125.1 GCA_947481355.1 Chitinophagaceae bacterium | reverse complement strand
TCGGAGGGCATGCTTGACCTAGGAAGAAAAAAAATCAAAGAATCACAATTAGAAAATACGATTGAACTCCAATTGGGGGATAGTGAAGCACTGAATTTTGCAGACAAAACATTTGATGCCGTCACCGTTTCATTTGGCGTGCGAAATTTTCAACAACTAGAAAAAGGACTGTCAGAAATAAACAGAGTGCTAAAGACGGGGGGTAAACTGGTAATATTAGAATTTTCTCGGCCTTCAATTCCTGGTATCCAACAAATATATAAACTCTACATGTCTATTGTGGCCCCAGGAATGGGACGTCTATTTTCAAAAAATAGAGATGCTTATCAATACCTAAACGATTCAGTTCAAAAATTTCCCGAAGGAAAAGAATTCATCCAAATTCTTTCATCCACTGGATTTAAAAATACTTCATTCAAAAGACTTAGCTTAGGAATATGCAGCATCTACATAGGCGAAAAATAATATCACTTAGTATATGCCTTTTCATTCTGCTGTCATCTTATGCTCAGCATGGAATTGAATTGAATCTACCAGATCATGATGACAAGAAATATTATTTCGGCATTGTGTTAGGTTACAATACTTCACATTATAACATTACACATCATCCCTATTTTCTTGATCGAGACACAGTTCAAACAGTTAATTCTAAAAATAGTGGCCGGATACATTTAGGCATCATGGCAAACTATCAACTTTCAAAACACCTCGATGTTCGCTTCTATCCATTGAACCTCATATTTAGTGAAAAGAAATTTGGATATACACTACGTTATCCAAATGACCCAACCACAATATATGAAAAGCAAAATGTAGAGTCCATCGTGATGAGCTTCCCATTGCAAGTGCGTTTAAAAAGCGATCGAATTAATAATTTTCGTGTGTATACACTTGCTGGAATGAAGTACGACTTCGACTTAGCAAGCAATTCAGGTGCCCGTAATTCTGATAATATCGTAAAAGTAAATAAAACAGACTATGGTATTGAAGGAGGGGTTGGTTTTCAGTTTTTCTTCCCTTACTTCATCTTATCACCAGAAATAAAGTTCAGCTACGGCCTTTCCAATGTGCACAGCCGTGATGAAAAATTAATCTACTCTAATGTTATTGATAAAATGAACAGCAGGATGATTCTCTTCTCACTGCATTTTGAAGGTGGGGGGAAGTGAGTGAGGTTTTAGATGTTAGATGTTAGGGGTTAGACATGAGATATTAGACGTTAGATGTTAGACGTTAGACGAAAGTAGTTAGTAGTTAGACGTTAGATGTTAGGGGTTATTTCATAAAAAGCGTAAAGCGATAAGCGTAAAGCGAAAACACCCAACTCCGAACTCCCAACTCAAAACGTAAAGCGAAAACACCCAACCCCAAACTCCCAACTCAAGCACCAAGCGCTAATAATCATACTCCCTTCGTTGCATATTCCATCGAATACCAACTGAACCAAATACATTATTAGCTAATTGACCGGACTTACGCGAATAAAGATTTCCTTCTATAAAAAAATTCTCTTTGACTTCATAAGCCATCCACAAATTAACATTAAAGTTCTTAAAACTTACTGGTGAACCATAATGATACCCATCAAAGGTTGCGCGTGTTTCATTTGATAGAAAGATATTGTTTCCGAAATTTTTACCTGCTGTATCTACCCCATTCTGCCAATAAATTGCCTTGGCTTGGAAGGTCCATTTAGGAAAAGGCTGCAAACGCATGATAGCAATATACTCTCGGATATTAGACATCAATGGGTGCGCTATAGGTTGATTATAGTGGGTATAATTAGCAATTGTATCAAAATGCGAATACGTAAATGGTCTTATCCAATTCGTTTCCAATTGAAAGTCTAAATTTTTAATGCCCAATGCGTCTATATACTTCAACCCGCCCTGAAAGGCCCATTTATTACCCCACCAGCCATTCCGTTGCCGAATGTATTTCATGTTAAATTCATCAATCAATACTTGTCCATATAGCTGTACACGCTTATTTATATTTGCTTTGGCATCAAATCCTACAAATGAATTATCTGGACTTCCCACTTGCAATTCAGCTACGCGTAAAAACATCACCGGATTCAAATAGCTAAATTCAAAATGGTCTTGTCGACCAAAAACAATACTCTCAAAAAGTCCAATCGTTAACCATTTTGGGGCATTGAAACTCATGTGATGGATAACCGCATACTTTTTAGGGAATAATGTATCCTTATCCACTCTTCTTGTGTATTGAGAAGTTAATTCCATAACACGACTCATATAATTGAACCGTCCTGCATGAAGATTTAGATTAAAAAACAAATGACTATTAGAATAATCACTTATATATAAACTTCGGTATCCACTACCCATGAATAACTTATCATACCCAAATTGAACATCTATAAACTTTGCGGCATTAAAAAACACTGAACCCCTTGCATCAAAATAATCATAGCCAGTTTGTTTAAAACGTTTATATAGACCCGCCCCGGGTACTGCACGAAACTCTTCAACACGATTTCTTACAAATAAGGGTGGCTTCTCTTGGGTCTCTGTTAAATACGCATGAAAACCAATTTTACCAGCAATAAGTGACCTCACAACAGCTCCACGGGTATTCATATACATGAACTTATCGGAAAAATCATCACGTATGGCCTGCAACTGAAGAACGGGATTCAATGCTAAAAAAAAATCTTTTTGATCAATTAATAAGAAATTAGCGGGGTCTCTATAAAATGTCTTTAGAATTGGCTGCTTACTTTTAAATGTGTTGGAATCATGCTTGGCCCATTCTATGTTGTTTAACATTGAACGTGACATGTTATACCGATCAACCAAAGTCAATTGATTGTTCATACTGCTATCCTGTGCTCTAAGGAGTGAAGCAACCCACGACTTTCTACTAAATGGCTTCAAAAAGGAAAAATTTAGTGAATGATCAGTTTGCATCTTTATCTCTAGCCTATCCATCAATATATTCTCCTTTGACCCCTGTGGAAGAAGTGTAGACTGACCATTACTGAGCAATGGAGAAATAAAAACAAAGGCGACTAAAAAGGATTTAATAATTTGCATATAATATCTAATATTATCAATCATGTCGAAAATAATCATCAAAAATACCCAGATTGTAAACGAAGGTCGAATTTATATTGCAGATGTCCTTATTGGCGATCAACGAATTTTAAAAATAGATCAGGTAATCAATAATAAATATAATGCAAGGGAGATTAATGGTGAAAACAAATACCTATTACCCGGTCTAATAGACGATCAAGTGCATTTCAGAGAACCAGGACTTACTCATAAGGCCACCATACATACCGAGTCAATTGCAGCCATTGCAGGCGGTACAACAAGCTTTATGGAAATGCCCAACACTAAACCAGCTGCCCTTACCCAAGAATTACTTGAGGATAAATATACCATAGCAGCTAATTCATCTCCTGCCAATTATTCTTTTTTCATGGGAACCTCAAACGACAATGAAGAAGAGGTGCTTAAAACAAATGATAAAAAAGAAGATGTATGCGGTATAAAAATTTTTATGGGCTCCTCTACAGGAAATATGCTTGTAGATAACCACTTAACGCTAGATAACATTTTCAGAAAAAGCGAATTGCTTATTGCAACCCATTGCGAAGATGAACGAATCATTAAATCAAACCTTGAACGAATTCAGTCAGAGAAAGAAATTCTTGAGGCATCAGA
Source organism: Chitinophagaceae bacterium (assembly GCA_947481355.1). Lineage (GTDB taxonomy): Bacteria > Bacteroidota > Bacteroidia > Chitinophagales > Chitinophagaceae > Pollutibacter. The sequence continues at coordinate 2,532 of CANKGM010000125.1, read as the reverse complement.
TCACCCGCGAATCAGGGATGTAGAAGGTTGCTTTGAATCATCCTTAATGGCCGTACAACTTGCTAAAAGAAACAACACCCGACTGCACATATTGCATATTTCGACAGCAAAAGAACTTCAGCTATTCAGCAATATGATTCCATTAGCAGACAAACGAATTACCAGTGAAGTATGTGTTCATCATCTTCACTTTACAGCAGATGACTACGCATTGCTTGGAAATAAAATAAAATGTAACCCGGCAATAAAATCAAAGGAGAATAAAGAAGCACTTTGGGAAGCATTACTAGACGATCGACTTGATGTTATAGCAACTGATCATGCTCCTCATACAATGGAAGAAAAATTCGGCACCTATGCAAATTCACATGCTGGCCTACCTTTAGTGCAACATAGCCTTCAGCTGATGTTACACTACCATAAGCAAGGTAAAATATCACTTGAAAAAATTGTACAAAAAACAAGTCACAGTGTGGCCACATGCTTCAACATCAAAGAGAGAGGATTTATACGCGAAGGGTATTACGCAGACCTAGTGTTAGTAGACTTAAACAAAGAGATGACCATAGCTAAGGAAAATATTTTATACAAATGCGGATGGAGCCCGCTAGAAGGATTTACAATGCCAGCAACCATTGAAAAAACATTTGTAAATGGATTCCCGGTATATGAAAACAACATAGTAGATGCTAGCTTTAGAGGAATGCGTTTAGCATTTGACCGAAAATAATCTGGATAAAATGCTTGTAGACAAAACCACACTGTATGATCTTTCTGTATTTCATAAAGAAGAAGAATACTCTTTATTCAATCGCATAGACAATACAAAAACACAATCAGGCAAAATTGTCCTTCAGCAAATTTTTTCTCATCCACTGAGCTCCTTAAATGAAATAAAACAAGTTCAAGAAACGCTAAAAATCATCAGTCAAAAATTAGAGTCCTGGCCCAATCAAATTACCAACGGCACACTTCTTGTCATAGATAAATATCTTGATGACTCTCCCGTTAATATACCACAACATGCCAGCCCAATTGATTCCTACATCTATAAATTTTTACATAGAGCAAGCTACTCTATGATTTTATTTTCAGTAAAGCAATTGTTTGAGTTCATCCAAGGATATAATGAGTTAATCTCCTTTTTCAGCGACAAAACAAGGCCTGCTAATCTAGAAAAAATATTAAATCAAGTTGAGCGTATCATGAATCACCATGGCTTACTTGAGTTGAAACAGAAAAAACAATTTTCAGATTTAACAACACAAGAAGTTCTTCGGTTTGGCCGATTTTTTCATACTGAATTTCATACGCAAATAAGAACCTTAATCCTCTGCTACGGAACACTAGACGCTTGGTATTCTATGGCTGTCGCCAACAAATCGCTTGAGCTAAATGAACCCCTTTTTGTCGAAAAAGAATCCCCTTCCATAGAGGCAGTCAGCCTTCGTCATCTTATGCTAACAAAACCAGTAAGTTATGACCTCACGCTGAATGAAAAGAAAAATTTCATCTTCCTTACTGGTGCAAATATGGCGGGAAAGAGTACATTAATCAAAGGCCTAGGACTCGCAGTCTATTTAGCGCATATTGGAATGGGAGTACCTGCGGAAAAAATGGAGCTCACTTTATTTGATGGCATCTTAAGTAACATCAATGTAGAAGACAATATCATAAAGGGTGAAAGTTATTTTTTCAATGAAGTAAAACGTATTCGCGAAACACTATTTCGAATAAGCAATGGTAAGCGCTGGCTCGTGCTGATTGATGAATTATTCAAGGGGACAAATATTCAAGATGCCATGAAATGTTCCGAGGCAGTGATCAGTGGACTAGTTAATTTAAAAAATGTATTATTCATTTTATCTACTCACTTATATGAAATTGGGGATGACCTGAAGCAATATCCTTCGATTAGTTTTAAATATTTCGAAACAATACTAAAAGAAGATGATCTACATTTCAGCTACCAACTAAAAGAAGGTATAAGTAACGACAGAATGGGGTTCTTGATTTTAAAAAAAGAAGGCGTGCTAAACCTGCTAAATCAACTTGGTGAAAACACCATGAAAAAAGGATAAATCAAACAGAGCTCACCAGAATTAAACATTTTTATTTGAGCTTTTCACCAAAACAGAATATCCAATGCAAAATACCTTCACGTCATGTTTATCAAGACGTTTGGAAGTGCAGTATATGGTGTTGAAGCAATAACCATTACCATTGAAGTAAATTGGACAGCACAAGGTAAAGACTATTGCATCGTTGGTCTACCAGACAACTCTATTAAAGAGAGTATGCAACGCGTAGAGAGTGCTATCAAATCAAATGGATTTGAAATGCCTAGAACACGCATTGTTGTTAACCTTGCACCAGCAGACTTAAAAAAGAGTGGTACAGCTTTTGATCTCCCAATTGCTATTGGAGTATTGGCTGCATCGGAACAACTAATATTTTCTCAACGACTGTCAGATCATATTATGATGGGCGAACTTAGCCTTGATGGTGAGCTAAGGTCAATCAGAGGCGCAT
>CANKGM010000124.1 GCA_947481355.1 Chitinophagaceae bacterium | reverse complement strand
TGGGAATAGTTTATCCTGCTCCAGCATGTAATCATCTCGGTAAGTTTTTGCTAGAATACTCGCCGCAGCAATAGAAGCGTATTTACCATCCCCTTTAATAATAGTTTGGTGGGGTATTTTCTTGTATGGCTTAAATCGATTGCCATCTATGATGATAAATTTTGGCTTCTTCTTCAATTGATCTATCGATAAATGCATTGCTTTGATAGAGGCATTTAAAATATTGATTTCATCAATTTCAAGTTGATTGACACTTCCAACTGCCCACTCAATAGCTTCTTGTTGAATAATTTTACGCAACGCATAGCGTTGTTTCTCATTCAATTTTTTGGAATCATTGAGGAGTGGGTTATAAAAATTAGATGGCAATATAACTGCTGCTGCAAATACTGGTCCGGCTAAGCAACCTCTTCCTGCTTCATCGCAGCCTGCTTCCAGAAGTTTTTCTTGATAAAATGGTTCAAGCATGAATTGCAAATTACCAAGAAAAATTCATCAAAAGTAGCCTAGGATGGGTTTGGTTAATACCTTTGCATCATGATTGAGGAGCAAACACAAAAAAAATCAAATGCAGTTGCCATTTGGCTTTTAATAGGAGTAGTAATGCTTGTTATCCAAGTATTACTTGGAGGCATAACACGACTTACTGGTTCAGGGTTGTCAATTACGGAATGGAAACCAATTCTTGGTGCGATACCTCCATTAAATGAGCATGATTGGTTGATTGCATTTGATCAATATAAAAAAATTGGACAATTCAAGCACATCAACTTTGACTTTACTTTATCTGATTTTAAATTCATTTATTTCTGGGAATGGTTTCACAGGGAATGGGCGCGATTAATTGCTGTTGTTTTCTTAGTGCCCTTTGTTTGGTTTATCATAAAAAAGAGATTTAGAAGGGAGATGATTAATCCGTTACTCATTCTCTTTTTATTGGGAATTCTTCAAGGGCTGATTGGATGGATTATGGTGAAGAGTGGATTGAATCAAGAAAATTTATATGTAAATCATATTCGCCTTGCTATTCATTTTATTTCTGCATTAGGCTTGTTGTCATATACATTTTGGTTTGCATTGATGCTGATTATTCCTAAGGAGCAACAAGTGATATATTCATCACTTAAAAAATTCACCATAGCGCTAGTTGTTTTGATTATTATTCAACTTGTTTTTGGTGCATTTATGGCCGGGCTTAAAGCTGCCAATTTTGCCACCACATGGCCATTGATCAATGGGGAGTTTTTGCCCTCTTCACTTTCTAATGATACAGTTTCTTCGTTTACGCATGATCCACTTGCGATTCATTTTATTCATAGAAATTTAGCCTATCTGATTTTGATTTTAATTGTTCTTTGGTATAGAAAAGCATTGAAATCTACGGGGGGAAAGTTATTCATCACGGCACGCAAAATTCCTTTGATATTGGTTTTGCTTCAAGTGGTCTTAGGCATTTTCACTGTTCTGTATGCTGATAATAAAATGGCCTTATTATGGCTAGGTGTTGCCCATCAATTTACTGCAATGGTATTGGTCTTGGTTATGGTCGGGGTACTGTATGTTGTTCGGGGGAATAGAAAAGGGGCGTAGGCACATAGAAAGGCAATAGGGAAGAGGCAAGAGTGAATACAGCGATAAGCGTCTAGCGTAAAGCGAATAACCCCCAACTCCGAACTCAATTTGTCAAGCGTAAAGCGAATAACCCTCAACCCCCAACTCCGAACTCAACTTGTCCAGCGTTCAGCGTCTAGCGCTGTATTTACTCCGAATTAAACTCAATCGGGTATTGAAGTAAATTTTTTAATTGGCTAAGTGTAACGCGTTGCACCGCTTCTGTCTCATCATTTTTAAAAAGCAGTATATGCGTAATTAATTTTGTCTTGGTGTTGTATACAACCTTCCAACAATATTCAGGAACCCTAACTCCATCCCCAATTATATTGCTCCCATAGATAGCTCCTGTATATATTTTTAAAATATTAAGTTGACTTTCATTTCGAATTTTCGCTTCCCAACTTTTCCATGATCCTCTATTTAGTTTTGGATGTTGTGCCATGCAATTATAATAAGAGAATGTGCACTTTTCTTTATCGCAATCAAAAGCAAAATCTTCGGCATTAACTAGATGTCCTCTGTCATATCCACTTTTAACGTAATCCTTGTTCACAGCAGATTTATATTCACTCTTAAATGTTAATTTCTTCCTTGAACAATTCCCACCACCTTGGTAGAGATAATACATCACATAGAGTGGCGACTTCATCGCGTATGAATAATATGATTTGTAGACCTCTTTATTTATGATGGTATCAATTTTCTGTGCATTGGATTGCTTTAATAAAATAAGGCTGAGCAGCAATGCTAGTGTGCTTTTAGAAATTGTAGAGGAGTATATTTTTTTGGTGAATCGCATTCTATGTTTGTGAATCTCTAATCTTATAACTTATTAATTATGTGAAGTCATGTTTAAAATTTCAGTGGCAAATAATTCCGTTTCTTTTTGCACACTTTGAATATCTTTTGAAACTATTGCTCCACCAATTACATGGTTGCCTGCATTTGGAATAGCTTTTTCTCGTTTTATTGTTGATGGTGTTCCAAGTTGAGAGAACATTTCCTGCATTGCCTTCACACTCACTACATGGTCTTGTTCTGTTTCGTTTTTATAATAATATAGTAATAAGGTTGGTTGTTTTACTTTACTGAAATTTTCACTTGTCATACCCGTTTCAACAAGTTCTTCTAATTCAGGCAATGCATTCAACGGGTATTTTGAATACCAATATTGTTTGTAGATATCTCGTTGGTCGCTTGTAATGATGTGATCATTGCCTGTGACAATTTTTGCAATCTCCATTCCCCAAGGATTATTGAGGAGTTTACTGTTTGGATCAAAGATGCTGATATTGGGAGATAATAAAATTTGAGCATGAATTTCTGGATATGCATCACATAGCATTAAGGATAAGGTTCCACCAGTTGATGTACTCATGATAATAACTTTTTCACCCAACTGCTTAGCTATGGCATAGGCTTCTACGGCACTATTCCATAATTTGTCCGCCGTCATTTCTTTCATCGGTTCATCTGAAATAAGACCATGCTCAGCTAATCGGGCTAAGTACATGTTGCATCCAAATTTTTTTGCGAAATCTCTATGCACTGGATTTCCTTCTTCTTGTGAAGCCGAAAACCCATGGAGATATAATAAGACAAAAGGAGTCTTTTCTTTGATCGAATCATTGGCCCAAACGATTCGAGCCTGGTTGTTTGGTTTGACCTTGAATTTTGATTCATTTTGGTTGACATACAACTCAACTTCTTTTGGCGCAGAGGGTATACTAGGTAGCGATTTATCGTATACTGGGGTATTCGGATGGGGTCCCGAAAAATAAACAATCGTTAATACAGCAAGAAAAATGAGAGAGCCCTTTAGAAATTTCATGTTTATTATTTGAATAAAGGTAATTAAAAGAGTGTTCAGGTATAAGTATACACAGAGAGGCTTGTTCATTCAACTTTTAGATGCTCAATTTGAAAATGTGGTTATTTTTCTCCATTTTTCTCTTTATTAAGCCATGTTAAATCTTCGTTATGACCTGCGTTATCGGTTAAAGTATGGACTGTTTTATGTGGGTTATCCCATCCAAATAACCTAACTTTGCGCCTCCTAAACAAGATTATGAACATTAGAAACATTGCAATCATTGCGCACGTTGACCACGGTAAGACTACCTTGGTAGATAAGATTTTACATACTACGAAAGTATTCAGAGACAATCAAGATACTGGTGATTTGATCATGGATAGTAATGATTTGGAGAGAGAAAGGGGTATTACTATTTTTAGTAAAAATGCTTCGGTTACTTATAATGATGTGAAAATCAATGTAATAGATACTCCAGGTCACTCGGATTTTGGTGGAGAAGTGGAAAGGGTACTTAAAATGGCAGACAGTGTGGTTCTTTTGGTGGATGCCTTTGAAGGTCCAATGCCCCAAACTCGTTTCGTGCTTCAAAAAGCACTTCAATTGAATTTGAAACCTATTGTGGTTATCAATAAAGTGGATAAGCCAAACTGTCGTCCTGATGAAGTGCATGACGCCGTGTTCGAACTCTTCTTCAACCTCGATGCTACAGAGGAGCAATTGAACTTCCCTACTTTTTATGGATCAGGTAAAAATGGCTGGTTCAATGATAGTTTGACTCCTACCGACAATATTCTTCCTTTGATGGATGGTATCATTAAATATGTGCCAGAACCTAAAATAGCCATTGGTAATCTTCAAATGCAGATTACTTCTCTAGATTATTCTTCATTCCTTGGTCGTATTGCCATAGGTAAAGTAGCTAGAGGAACAATTAAGGAAAATCAGCCAATTTGTTTGATGCAAGCAGATGGGGTGATCAAGAAACAAAGGGTTAAAGAACTCTATGTATTTGAAGGAATGGGTAAACGCAAGGTTACAGAAGTATTGGCTGGTGACCTTTGTGCAGTAGTTGGAATTGAAGGATTTAATATTGGTGATACCATTGCGGACTTTGAAGCACCTGAAGCCTTGCCTGTTATTCATGTTGATGAACCAACGATGAGTATGATATTCAGCATCAACAACTCTCCATTCTTTGGTAAAGACGGAAAGTTTGTTACAAGTAGGCACTTGCGTGATCGCTTGATGAAAGAAACAGAAAAGAACTTAGCCTTACGCGTGGAAGATACAGACAGTGCAGATAGTTTTCAGGTATTTGGTAGAGGTATTCTACATCTTGGGGTTTTGATAGAAACCATGAGAAGAGAAGGATATGAGCTTACTGTAGGTCAACCACAAGTTCTTGTGAAAGATATTGATGGTAAAAAATCTGAACCATATGAGACATTGGTTGTGGATGTACCAGAGGAATTTGCTTCAAAAGCCATTGATTTGGTAAGTAGAAGAAAAGGGGAGATGACGGTAATGGAAACAAAAGGAGATATGCAACATATCGAATTTGAAATTCCGAGTCGTGGACTAATCGGACTTAGAACAACCATGTTAACTTCTACTGCGGGAGAAGCTGTAATGGCACACCGCTTTACTGAGTATAAACCTTGGAAAGGACCTATCCCAGGAAGAAATAATGGGGTGTTATTGGCTAAAGAGGGAGGAAACACAACTGCTTATTCTTTAGATAAACTTCAAGACAGAGGATTCTTCTTTATCGATCCAGGGGAAGAAGTATATAGAGGAATGGTTATTGGCGAGAACAACAAACCAGGTGATTTAGTTGTTAATCCGAATGAAGGCAAGAAGCTTACGAACATGCGTTCAAGTGGTACTGATGGTGCAGCAAGCATCGCACCTAAAAAGTCAATGACACTTGAAGAGTGTATGGAATATATTCAAGGGGATGAGTGCATTGAGGTTACCCCGAATTTTATTCGTATGCGTAAGGTTATTCTTGATGAGAATGAAAGATTACGTGTTTCAAAGCAAATGAAGTCACAGTAAATAAAACTTCATTCTAAGGAGGATACTTGAAGAAAGCAGTTATTATATGTTGTCTTTTTTATTTCCTGCTTATGTCAGTGGACGCATTGGCACAGTGTTCTATTTGCACGAAGACTGCTCAGCAATTAGGTCATAAACCCGCTCAGGGTATGAATACTGGAATCATCTATTTGATGATTGCTCCACTTGCTATTATAGGTTTTGTAGCCTTTCGTTGGTGGAAGGGTAATTATGGAGATACCACTTCAACACAATCCGAATAAATTTCACATGAAAAGAAATACTCTTTCACTTTTCAGCATGTTTCTTTTGTTATCCTTCTTTGTAGGATGTACTGTAAACAATGTAAAGATTGATGATAAGCTTGAGGATGTTTTTAAAGCCAAAGGAGTTGAGGGCACATTTGGAATTTTTGATAATAGTAGGGGTAAGTTTACCATATACAACCTCGATCGATTTAAATCGCCTTATTCACCTGGTGAAACCTTTAATATATTTAATGCTTTAGTGGGCATGCATACAGGGAAGGTCGCCGATGAGAATGAAAAAATTAATTATAGGGTCGAAAAAGAATCTACCGATACAATGACTATTGGGGATGCTTATAAGTCATATTCAATTAATCACTTCAAGGCATTGGCAAACTACATAGGGAAAGACACCTTGCAGTTCTGGATAGATAGTGTAAAGTATGGTAACATGAAAATGGGAAAGGCTGTTGATGAATTTTGGTCTAATGGCAGCATCCTGATTTCCGCTGATGAACAACTTGGCTTCATTAAGCGTTTATAT
>CANKGM010000123.1 GCA_947481355.1 Chitinophagaceae bacterium | reverse complement strand
GTATTGGGGATCAATTGAAATAATTTCTTGAAACAACTTCAACGCATTGTCATCATCCCCTTGTTTAATCCATTCCAATGCCAATGCATGTTTACTAAACAAATCATGTGGATTTGATTGAATAAATTCGGATAAAAATGCGATACGGTCCATTGGGGATAATTTAATTAACCCTGCTGAAAATATTCAGTATGTCAGGGGTATATTTGTAACCATGGTTGTTTCGACAACCTTTAACACTATTAATATTTGATATCATGAAGATACTTGTTTGTATCAGCAGAACACCAGATACGACTGCAAAAATAGCTTTCACTGATAACAACACGAAATTTGCTACCGACGGTGTACAATGGATAATCAATCCCTATGATGAATGGTACGCTCTTGTTCGGGCTATTGAGCTTAAAGAGAAAGATGCATCAATCGGGATTCATTTGATTACTATTGGTGGAGCAGAAACAGAACCGATAATCAGGAAGGCCCTGGCCTTAGGTGGCGATGAAGCCATTCGAGTCAACTCCACCGAGGAAGACCCCTACTTCATTGCTAATCAAATTGCGGTTGTAGCCAAAGAGGGAGCATACGATTTGATTTTGACAGGAAAAGAAACTATCGATCATAACGGTTCATCTATTGGCGCCATGGTGGCTGAGCTTCTGGATACACCTTTCATCAGTTTAGCTACTAAGCTTGATATTGAGCCTACCCAAGCCGTCGTCACACGAGAAATCGAAGGAGGAGAAGAAGAAGCAGAAATAAACTTCCCATTGGTTTTATCGTGTCAGAAAGGGATGGCTGAAGCGAGAATTCCAAACATGCGGGGTATTATGGCGGCTAGAACAAAGCCTCTTGCTGTTAAAGAACCTCTAGCATCTGAAAAATTAACATCAACAAAAGCCTTCGTATTGCCTCCTGCAAAATCCGGTGTTAAACTCATCCCAGCAGAAACACCAGAACTATTAGTACAACTGCTGCGCGAAGAAGCTAAAGTCATTTAACTAAAATTACACTTATGCCCGTCATCATATTTACAGAACATAGTGAAGAGAAGATAAAAAAATCATCCTTGGAAGCCATTTCTTATGGAGTGGCTTTAGCAGGAAAACTCAATACAGATGCCATCGCATTTGTAGTTGGACCAACGGCAGCCACATTGAGTGAGCTGGGAGATTTTGGGATAAAAAAAGTAGTACATGCCAATGATTCAAGCATTGTAACATCCGACACAAAATCCATGGCAGCTATAATCGCCCAAGCAGTGGAAGCCTATCAAGCAGATATTGTTGTTTTTTCAAATACCCTTACCGCAAAAGGGGTGGCACCAAGGTTATCTGTTCGAATGAAAGCAGGATTGGTAACAGGTGCAGTTGCATTACCAGATTTAACGGATGGATTTTCGGTTAGGAAAACAGTGTTTTCAGGAAAGGCATTTGCCGACATACAAATTCTATCTGCAAAGAAAATTATTTCTCTAAACCAAAATGCATTTGAAATCATAAAATCCACTGGTAAGGCTGAAGTAATTCCATTTACTGCAGCTAACATCCCTAACTCGATTAAGATCAAAAAAATCAATCGTGTGGCTGGAGAAATTTCACTTGCTGAAGCAGATAAAGTAGTGAGTGCAGGAAGAGGCCTAAAAGGACCAGAAAACTGGGGAATGGTGGAAGAATTAGCAAAATTACTCGGTGCCGCCACGGCATGTAGTAGACCGGTTGCTGATTCAAACTGGAGGCCTCACCACGAACATGTTGGACAAACAGGCTTATCCATAGCTCCGGATTTATACATTGCTATTGGAATCTCTGGAGCGATTCAACACCTCGCAGGGGTTAACCGAAGCAAAACTATTGTTGTAATTAATAAAGATCCAGAAGCACCATTCTTTAAGTCGGCTGATTATGGTATAGTGGGTGATGCCTTTGAGGTTGTTCCAAAAATCATAGAGGCTGTTAAACAGTTAAAAAAATAAATGTTGAAGAATCCCTTTTATGAATGGAATCTTCATTACAAGATCTATTGTCTGCATTTTGTTCAGAATTCAATAAGAAAATTGGATTAAATTCGCCTTGAATATGAAGAAGTTAGAATTGGAAATTATTGCCTTGTCACATTCGATAACCCAAACCAACTCCTATGCAGTGGTCTTGGGTGAAGTGAATGGCCTCAGACGCCTTCCAATTGTGATTGGTGGATTTGAAGCACAAGCTATTGCCGTGGCGTTAGAGCATATGAAACCTACTCGCCCGCTTACACATGATTTAATGAAAAATTTCATGTTGGCATTTAACATCGACTTGCATGAAGTAATCATTTCTGATTTACAGGAAGGCATATTTTACTCAAAGCTATTATGCAGCACAGACTCTGATACTATTGAAATCGACTCCCGCACTTCTGATGCGCTTGCCTTAGCGGTTCGTTTTGGATGCCCTATATATATTTATGAAAATATTTTCGAAATAGCAGGGGTTGATAAATCCGAAAAAATAGAAAATGCTAGTGATACAAAAAAAGTAGCCACATCCACACCTTCCACATCGCAAAGCAATGTTGACCTTAAATCATTGACCTTAGAAGAGCTGCACACACTACTCAACGAAGTGTTAGAACAAGAAGATTATATCAGGGCTATTTCCATTCGAGATGAGATAAACTCTCGAAAATAATACAGCATTTTATGTACGCAGTCATCTTTACGTATCAATTTAATCCTGGCATGCCGAATGAAGAATACAAACATCATTCAAAAACGCTGAATAATTCAGTTAAAGACCAAAAGGGATTTATTAAAGTAAAAGACTTTTCTAATGATGAAGAAAAGGTAAGTATCTCCTACTGGGAAACATTAGAAGATATAGCAAAATGGTCTGCTGATAACGGACATATCATAGCAAAGCAATTTGGCAAAGAACAAGGATACGCATACTACACTGTTGAAATAAGTCATATAGTGAAGTCTTATTAATACTTTATCTATTCAATGATCACATTTCCAAACTGTAAAATTAATATAGGACTAAGTGTAGTTTCCAAAAGAGATGATGGCTATCATAATATTGAAACCATCTTTTACCCAATTCCATTTTACGATATTCTTGAGGTGATCAAAGACAACCAAACGACTAACAACGACGTTATACTTTCTACCTCAGGAAAAATTATCCAAGGAGAAGAAGAAAAAAATCTATGTATCAAAGCATATAGGCTACTCCAAAAAGATTTCCCTGAGTTACCAGCTATTTCAATTCATCTTCATAAGAATATCTCCATGGGAGCCGGACTAGGCGGCGGCTCCTCTGATGGAGCGTATATGATTAAGTTGTTGAATGATAAATTTAATCTTGGACTTGATTCCCTAAAAATGAAATCCTATGCGTTGCAATTAGGAAGTGATTGTCCATTTTTCATAGACAACAAACCTGCTTTTGCTGAAGGGAGAGGTGAGATTCTTCATGAGTTTCAGATTGATTTATCAGGGTATGGAATTGTTTTGATTAATCCTGGTATACATGTTAGTACGGCTGAAGCATTTAAAAATATTTCACCTAGCGCACCAGCGCACCCCTATTCAGAGATCATAAACCTACCGGTAAACCAATGGAAAGATTCCCTTTTCAACGATTTTGAGAAACCGGTTTTTGAAATACATCCTGCGATACAGAAGATTAAAGAGAAACTATATACAGCTGGTGCCAGTTATGCTTCGATGACGGGAACGGGATCAACAGTTTACGGAATCTTCGAAGATCATATTCCAGAAAACATCATATCGGAGGACCATTATGAAGTTATCCAAGTGCAAAACGGAAAATCACGAAGAGCATAAATCTTGCTAATTTATTCTATATTTGTATCATGCATTGCAACAGTTTAAAGTCATTTTATTTTCTTGCACTTAACCTAGACTTGCTTAACCACTAGCTAGTTATCCGTCAGATGATAAACATCAGACGTGGGCCTTGCTTAAGGCATTTCTCAATTTTATTTTCGCATTTTAACATGATTTCAGCATTCAGATGCTGATCTCAAAAAATACATAAGATGACTAATCAATCACCACAATACTTTATCGACTTAGAATCAGAATACGGAGCGCATAATTATCATCCACTACCTGTAGTAATTTCAAAAGCAGCTGGATGTGAAGTATGGGATGTGCAAGGAAAAAAATATTTTGATTTTCTGAGTGGCTACTCTGCCGTGAATCAAGGCCATTGTCACCCTAAGATCATTAACGCCCTAATTAATCAAGCTCAAACACTAACCCTTACTTCAAGAGCATTTTATAATGATAAACTCGGTGAGTATGAAAAATACATTACTACCCTACTCGGCTATGATAAAATTCTTCCGATGAATTCAGGAGCAGAAGCGGTTGAAACAGGAATAAAATTAGCACGTCGCTGGGGGTATGAAGTAAAAGGGATTCCAGAAAACAAAGCTCGTATCGTTGTATGTGAAGGCACCTTTCATGGTCGCACAAGTACTGTGATTTCATTTAGTACAGACCCCTCATCCTATACAAACTTTGGCCCATATATGCCTGGCTTTGATATCATTCCGTATAATGACCTCAACGCACTAACAAAAGCGCTTGAAGATAAAAACGTAGCTGCATTTTTAGTTGAACCCATACAGGGTGAAGCAGGAATCCTCGTTCCCGATGAAGGATTTTTAAAGAAAGCAAGTGAGATGTGTCGTGCAGCCAATGTATTGTTGATTGCAGATGAAATTCAAACAGGTTTATGCAGAACGGGTAAAATGCTCTGTTCAGATCATGAAGACGTGAGACCTGATATTCTACTTTTGGGCAAGGCGTTGAGTGGTGGCGTATTTCCAATTAGTGGAGTATTGTCTGACAATGAAATCATGCTCACCATTAAACCAGGTGAACATGGATCTACGTTCGGGGGAAGTCCACTAGCAAGCGTGGTAGCGAAAAAAGCATTGGAAGTATTAGTAGATGAAAAAATGGCTGAAAACGCCATAATAATGGGTGAACTTTTTAGAAAAGAGCTCAAGGCAATCAACTCACCCCTTATTAAAATAGTTAGAGGAAAAGGGTTGATGAATGCCATTGTCATTGATCATAAAGATCCTGAAGCGGCATGGGACCTTTGTGGAGTTTTCATGCAAAATGGATTATTGTGTAAACCAACTCATGGAGATAAAATTCGACTTACTCCGCCACTACTCATTAATGAGGCTCAAATACATGAATCCATTGAGATTATTGCAAAATCACTGAATGCATTTGCATCTTAATAGGCTGAAAGACATTTGATGCCCGTTTTATCAATACCTGGTTTATGAACTAGGCACAAGCGCCTAAACATTTTTTTGTAAATTTGCACTCAATTATACACTGAATGAGCGAAGAAAGGTCACTGAATTTTTTAGAAGAAATTGTTGAAGCCGATTTAGCATCTGCCAAACACACCATTATACATACTCGATTTCCCCCTGAACCCAATGGGTACTTGCATATTGGACATGCAAAAAGCATTTGTCTAAACTTCGGCTTAGCAGATAAATATGGGGGCAAAACAAACCTTCGCTTTGATGATACCAATCCAGTTACAGAAGATACTGAATATGTTGAGTCCATTAAAGCAGATGTGAGATGGCTAGGATTTGATTGGGAGGAAGAGCATTATGCGTCTGACTATTTTGATCAATTATACACGCTTGCAGTTGACTTAATCAACAAAGGGCTTGCCTATGTTGAGGATATGAGTGCTGAGGAAATAGCCGCATCAAAAGGTACACCAACTGAACCAGGGAAGGAAAGTCCGGCACGAAGCAGAACTATCGAAGAAAACCTTCGCTTGTTCACAGCCATGAAAAATGGCGAGTATTATGATGGAGAAAAGGTATTGAGGGCTAAAGTGGATATGACTTCTCCTAATATGCATATGCGTGATCCTATCATGTATCGCATCAAGAAGACAAATCACCATAGAACAGGTGACACATGGTGTATCTATCCTATGTATGATTTTGCGCATGGTCAATCCGATTCGATTGAAAACATCACCCATTCTATTTGTACCCTTGAATTTGAGGTACATCGACCATTGTACAATTGGTACATTGAACAATTGAATACATTCCCTTCAACACAATTTGAATTTGCTCGATTGAATTTGACCTATACAGTAATGAGCAAGCGAAAATTGCTTCAGTTGGTTCAAGAGAATTTAGTTGACGGATGGGATGACCCTCGTATGCCTACCATTTCTGGATTGAGAAGAAGAGGGTTTACCCCTGCTTCGATTCGGAATTTTTGTGAGAAGATTGGTG
>CANKGM010000122.1 GCA_947481355.1 Chitinophagaceae bacterium | reverse complement strand
TGCCAAAAGATATAAATCTATATACGGGAATAGGCATGTTAGTTTTTGGCTTATTAATGATTCGCTCAAAAGCTTAATTTAAACTCTTTAACTCATCACCATGGCTGCACAACCTTGGCAAAATGGAAAAATCATTCGTATTGAAGACGAAACAGTCTCTACCAAACGATTTTGGATTGAATTGACTGAAATCGAAAAGTTTGATTTTATCCCAGGTCAGTTCGTTTCATTGGATTTGCCAATCCATGATCAACCAAGTAAGCGTTTAAGAAGTTATTCAATTGCATCTTGTCCAAACGGAACGAATGTCTTCGAGCTTGTTATTGTAATCATGGAAGGTGGATTAGGTACGAGTTTTTTGTTTAATGAAGCATCAGTTGGAACAGAATTTCCTGTTCGTGGTCCATTGGGACATTTCATACTTCCCGACCCTATAACAACTGATATTTATATGATTTGCACTGGCACCGGAATTGCTCCTTTTCGTTCCATGGTTCAACACATACATCGAAATAATATCCCCCACCAAGATATCTTTCTGATTTCGGGTACAAGAAAATGTCCTGATGCGCTGTACTTAGAAGAGATGTTTGATCTAAAAGAAAAATTACCTGGATTTCATTACTTTCCAACCTTTTCAAGGGAAGAGAATGTGCCAGAAGGCCATTGTATTGGATATGTTCATGCCATTTATGAACAATTGTTAGAAGATAAAAAAGAGTCAGCTCATTTTTATTTATGTGGATGGCGAGATATGATTAATGATGCTCGTAAGCGTATCCAAGATAAAGGATTCGATAAAAAGTCAATTCATTTTGAACTATACGGGTAAAAATTTCAATCTTAAGTCGATAATAGTTATTAAGTAATAGAATTAAATAGATAATAATGAAACAGAATTTTAAATCAATTTTCTTATTTGCATCGTTTGCTATTTTATCCGTAGGAATATTTGCTCAACAAAAAATAAATGAAGATTGGTCGGCATGGGCTAATTTTCAAAAATATGCCTCTCAAAATGAGCAAGTGCCAGCGAAAGTTGCTGGTGAAAAGCGCGTAGTTTTTTTAGGTAATTCTATTTTCGAAGGATGGTTGTACCTAAGACCAGAATTTTTTGCTGGGAAACCTTATTATGATAGAGGAATTAGTGGCCAAACTACTCCACAAATGTTATTGCGTTTCTATGATGACGTGTTGGCACTTAAGCCAGATGTAATGGTGCTTAAAGCAGGCATCAATGATATTGCTCAAAATACTGGCCCCTATGATCAACAGAAAACGATGAATAATATTAAAGCAATTGCACAATTAGCCAGAGCTAATCATATAAAAGTTGTACTGTGTTCTGTTTTGCCCGCAAATATTTTCACATGGAGACCTGAACTTAAGCCAGCAGATAAAGTAATTGCACTCAATATAGAAATCAAAAAGTTTGCAGCAGAAAATAAATTCTTCTACCTCGATTTATATTCTGCTGTTGTGGATGATAAAAAAGGGATGAGAAAAGAATATTCAGAAGATGGGGTACACCCAACAGTTGAAGGTTATAAAGTATTAGAACCTTTGGTGGAGGCTGCAATTATGCAAGTCAAACGATAGAAGTAGTAATTAACGGCTAAGAGAATAACTTAATTAGCGTTCCCGCTTCCTGTCTCTGTTTATGAATTTTGGGATAATTGAATCAAACCTTATTTTTTGTTCAGGAGTGCACAATGCTCTTATTTCAATAAAGTGTTGATACATTTTTAAGTCGGCTTCTTTATTTCTCTCTGCAATTTCTGATGTCAAAGATTGTATCAAACTATCTTCTGCTCCAGATCTGTCCATATGTGTATAGAGCGTATTTTTGAGTTCTTTAATGTGCTCCCATAATGGTTTCATCTCTGAAAAAAAGACCTCCTTTTTCGCTTTGAATGTATCAATTTGTGAAGGAGTAAGTCCTATTTCTTTGTAAATCGCCATGGCTGCTGCTTCTCTTCCTCTTCCTTTGCCTTCTTCATGTGAAGTAAATAGTAAAACAGCCAGGATGATGTTACTCAACATCAACGCAATAATTATAATAAGAATCCATCTGTTTTTACGTTCATTCATTGTGGACTATCATTTGTGGTTTCGTATGGATTCAACGATTGATGAACATATTCTACAGCAATCGGTTGAGCTTTTTCTACTATTGCAGATCGTTCCTTTATTTTATTAGATAAAAAATACCCATTGATAACTATTATTATGCATGTTAAGGCTAAAACAAATTTGGGCGTGATAAATGCGTGTAAGATTATATTGAATGGGCTTTTTTCGTTTCGCATCATTCTGCCTTTAATTCTAGTATACAGAAATGGGGCAGGCTCAGCCCGTTGGATTTTATCCAAGCTTTGAAGCACCTCTTCAATGGTGTTTTTAGAATTCATAATGCTAGCCTTTACTCTTTAGATGTTTTTTTAATTCGATAATTGCGCTCCTTACAAGTTATATAAGTTTTTTAATATTTCCCTCAGATTGATTTTAGCTCTGTGGATGAGTGACTCAACCGCTGATAAGCTGGTGTTCATTACTTTTGATACATCCTGATAGCTTAAGCCCTCCACCTTATTAAGTAGAAATGCAATTTGTTGATTTTCAGGAAGTTTTTTAATGGCCTTAAACAGCATAGATGCATTTTCACGTCGGTCTAAGGCTATCCCAGGGTGATAAAAGTCAGCTATTTCAATGGTTGGTTCATTTTGCTCTCCAAATAAAGGACTCATGAATCCAAACCTTTTTTTGCGCTTTTTTCTTCTTAAGAATTCAAATGAACTAGTAACCGCTATTCTATATATCCAGGTTGTTAATGAAGAGTCTCCTTTAAATTGATGTATTGATTCAAATACTTTAATAAAAATATCTTGGGTTACATCTTCTGCATCTTCCTGATTTTGAAGGAATCCAAGTACAGTATTGTAAACTAGGTTCTGACGACTTGAAACTAATGCTTGAAATGCAGCTTCATCTCCACGCTTTAGTTCTATTATCAATTCCTTCTCCACCATTTGTTTGAATTCTGAATTCAACAATGAAGTTAATTAAAAATGTTGCGTAGTCCTTTTGTTTGTCTATTCGGCTTAAGTGAGGGATGATTGGTCAAATAATCTTGTAGTATCTAAAGTGTGTGAATATCTATTGCACAAAAGCACTTATTAAGCATCAGCCAATTCTCTTTTGTGTAGGGTAGTAAAATAGATTGAAGCAATAAAAGAAATGATCAGATATCCTTGAACGAGGTAATTAGCGAATGGAATGTATTTGTCTGCTCCAAACCAATTTCTAGTTACAGTTAAAAAGTATAAGCCTAATAAACATTTTAGTCCCTCCCAAACATAGGCGATAGGATTTCTATCCATCAGTTCAGTCATCGCATAAATGTAAATGAAAATAAATAGGCCATATTGAAACATGCCGGGACTTCCAATCGTTGCTATATTTCCAAATAGATGCCCAACAAAAAACATCAGAAATAGTAATTGGACAAACGACCAGATCCTAAGACTATATGAGCTTATCGGGTCATACTTGTTGTAATCATGGACATTATCGATTTTTTCAATCGGATAGGTAGAATCCACATCAGCAGGTCTCCATCCAGTTGGCATAAACCAAATTCGAAATTTATCAACTATGTTTTTGGTTCTCCACGCATCAAGAATTAATAAGTGGAGATGTTGAAAATTAATTTTGATGGGGTTCCAAGTGGCTGCAGGTCTAGTGATCCCATAGACCGCTGGCACTTCACCTAATTCTTCCTGAAAAGTTCCAAAAAGCTTATCCCAAATAATGAAGACTTGCGAATAGTTTTTATCGATATACTCAGGATTTATTGCATGATGTACTCGGTGGTGTGAGGGGGTTACGATTATTTTTTCAAGGAATCCCATTTTCTTTATGAGCACCGTATGATACCAAAACTGTATGAATAAATGTAAAGGGGCTACTACAGCAATAACTTCTGAAGGAACTCCTAGAATTGCAGCAGGAATAAGAAAGAAGGTGAAAAGGTGAATAAAAACTGAGATGCTTTGTCGTAACGCACAAGCTAAATTGAATTCTTCGCTGCTATGATGTATGATGTGTGCGTTCCAAAAAATATTTGTTCTATGCTGAATTCGATGAATCCAGTAGCCTGAAAAATCAAGGGCTAAAAAGGCAATTATATAGAGCAATATACTTTGTTGAATATGTATAATGGCGAAGTGGCTTACCATCCATTGGTAACTTAAAATCCCAATACTCAGGCCCAATACATCTTTGGTTACATTAGTTACTCCAGAAGTAAGACTTGATATCATATCCATGCTCCTTACCCAAACTCTTCCAGTTTTCCACCCATACCATTTTTCTAATAACACCAAGAGTAAAAAAACAGGCATCGCAATCAATAAAATTCTACCGTAAGTTTCCATAATTGAATTATTGAAGGCTAATTTCGTTTATTACCTTTAAAATGAGTGAAATTTCAAAGAAAGAATTCAACTCTTAGAGGCATTTTAATTAATTTGTAAATATTATGGTAACAAATGCATTATCTCTCAAACTTGACGAAGTTAAACATAATCTTGGCGGACATATATTTCATTGTGTAGATGCTCATACTTGTGGTAATCCAGTAAGACTAGTTGTATCTGGCGGCCCAGCCCTTGAAGGAAATAATATGAGTGAAAAACGCCAACACTTCTTAAGGGAATATGATTGGATTCGAAAAGGGTTGATGTTTGAACCAAGAGGACATGATATGATGAGTGGCAGTATTCTCTACCCACCACATGATCCTCAAAATGATGTGGCTGTTCTTTTCATTGAAACAAGTGGCTGTCTTCCAATGTGTGGACATGGAACAATCGGTACAATAACAGCAGGTATTGAAAGTGGGTTAATCGTCCCTAAGAAAGAGGGATTTGTTAATATGGAAGCTCCTGCTGGATTAATCAAAATTTCATATTCATTAGAAAATGGAAAAGTAAAAAATGTCAGGCTTGTTAATGTACCCGCTTATTTAGATCAACAAGACCTCACCGTGAATTGTCCAGATTTAGGTGAATTAAAAGTAGATGTATCATATGGTGGAAATTTTTATGCGATTGTAGATGTGCAAGAAAATTTCAAAGGTCTTGAACATTATTCAGCTGATCAATTAATTGGGTGGGCTAGGCAATTGAGAAAGAATATAAATGCACTTTATCAGTTTGTACATCCAGAAGATCCAACGATTAATTCATGTAGTCATATTTTATGGTGTGGGTCGGTGATTGATAAATCTTCAACAGCACGAAATGCCGTTTTTTATGGCGATAAGGCAATTGATCGTTCTCCTTGTGGAACTGGAACAAGTGCTCGGATGGCACAATGGTATGCTAGGGGTATGCTCAAAAAGGGAGATGAATTTATTCATGAAAGTATTATTGGCAGCAAATTTATTGGCAGGATCGAAGAGGAGTCCATCTTCCACGGAAAACCTTCCATGCGTCCTTCGATTGAAGGATGGGCCAAGATTTATGGGCATAATATAATTTCTATTCAACCTGAAGATGATCCATATGCACATGGATTTCAAGTATTATAAAATTTTATACATGAGAATTATTTGTATTGTCTTAGCATCTCTATTACAACTTTTTGGCAATGCACAGGACACTAATATGATGTGGTATAAAAATCCTGCTCGCCATTTTGAAGAAGCTTTACCAATCGGAAATGGTAGAATTGGGGCAATGGTATATGGGGGAATAAATAAAGACCATATTTCACTCAATGAGGCAACACTTTGGTCTGGTCATCCAGTAGACCCCAACATGAATCCTGAAGCAAACAAGTACTTACCATTAATCAGAGAGGCGTTGTTGCATGAAGATTATCAAGCAGCTGATAGTTTGCTTCATTTTGTTCAGGGAAAATTCTCCAATTCTTACGCTCCATTAGGAAACCTAAACCTTGA
The DNA here is from genome assembly GCA_947481355.1 of Chitinophagaceae bacterium. Classification (GTDB taxonomy): domain Bacteria; phylum Bacteroidota; class Bacteroidia; order Chitinophagales; family Chitinophagaceae; genus Pollutibacter. Next base: position 393 of record CANKGM010000122.1, on the reverse strand, counting down.
CTTCAATATACCAAGTGTTTCTAGCTATAAACGAAGTTTGAATATAGCTACGGGTATTGCTAGGGTTGATTTAGTTGCAGATCAAACAACATATACGCGTGAATATTTTGTTTCCTATCCTCAACAGGTGATGTTTATTCGGTTGACATCAAAAGGAAAGAATAAGACAAACGTTACCTTGAAACTCGAAAGTTTATTACATCATATAACACAAGCTGAATTACTTGTTGATAGACCGTTCAAGAATAGACTTAAAATGAATGGAATAGCACCGTCATTGGCTGAGCCTAATTATAGAGGAGACATGGAAAATGCTGTTCAATTTGATCCCGCTCATGCCATGAGATTTATGGCTGACGCTCGAGTGTTGAAAACAGATGGGCAAATCAATAG
>CANKGM010000121.1 GCA_947481355.1 Chitinophagaceae bacterium | reverse complement strand
TTAGGGACATGACAGGTACGCATGGTATTAATTACAACCACTTTGAAAATGAATTTGTCGATTTCAAAATACAACCTTTGTTGCCGCATATGCATTCCCGCCTTGGGCCGGGGTTTGCCACTGCCGATATTAATGATGATGGCTTAAGTGATTTTTATGTTGGTGCTAGTGCAGGTAATCTGGGCAGTTTATTCATTCAACACAAGGACGGTAATTTTACAAAGAAGCCATTGAATCAGGATAGTTCTTGTGAAGATATGGGAACACTTTTTTTTGATGCAGACAATGATGGAGATGCTGACCTATACGTTGTAAGTGGTAGCAGTGAATTTCTACCCAAGGCTAGTATGCTGCAAGACAGGTTGTATATAAACGATGGCAGGGGCAATTTTGAAAATACCCCCCATGCTCTTCCATCAACCCTTTCTGCAGGGTCATGTGTAGTTGCCTGTGATTATGACAAAGATGGGTATCTCGATTTATTTGTTGGAGGCAGGGTAAGTCCGGGCAGTTATCCTTTGTCTCCTCAAAGTTATTTGCTAAAAAACAAAGGAGGCGTATTCACAGATAGGTCAGTTGAATTACCAGAGTCGGGTAGATTAGGCATGGTAACATCCGCTTTGTGGACAGATTATGATAACGACGGTTGGAAAGATCTGATGGTTACTGGTGAATTCATGCCTGTAATGTTCATAAAAAACGAGTTAGGAAAATTAAATTCTAGAACCCCGGTTATTCTCCCACACTCATCAGGTTGGTGGAACAGTATAACTGCAGCAGACTATGACAACGATGGTGATATAGATTATGTAGTGGGAAATCTTGGGTTAAATAGCAGGCACCATGCATCAGCCAATGAACCTCTCTGTATTTATGCCAAAGATTTTGATAAAAACGGACGGATCGACCCAGTAATGTGCTACTATGTTCAGGGAAAAAATTACATTTATCCAAGTCGAGATGAAGTGATAAAGCAGATGCCTGCTGCCAGGGGCCGCTTTTCAACGTACAACGATTTTGCGTCTGTTACATTTGAGGAATCATTTACTTCTGATGAGCTCAAAGATGCAACCATTGTAAAAAGTGAGTGCATGGAGAGTAGCTATTTTGAAAATAAAGGTAATGGTGTTTTTGACAGAAAGGCATTGCCGCTTCTTTGCCAGTCATCACCGATATTTGGTATGTTGAGTGCCGACTATAATGGCGATGGTAATATTGATATCCTGATAACAGGGAATTCCAATTCTACCGAAGCATCAACAGGTGCATATGATGCTATGAATGGGATGCTGCTTTCGGGTAATGGTAAAGGAAATTTTGAAGTGATGAATTCCAGACAAACTGGATTAAGAACACCAGGAGATATGAAGGGAATTGCAAGTATGAGAAGTGCAGATGGATCATTATTACTTTTGGCGGCAGCAAACTCAGGATTGCTGCAGACGTTCCGTTACGCCAGGCCCGGACAGCAATTCTATGACGTCGGTAGTGCAAGCGAATACGCCATGTTTACATTTAAAAATGGCAGGAAAATGAAGCAGGAATTTTATTGGGGTGATACCTATCTTTCTTCATCAGAAAGGTTGATTTGGTATACTAAAGAAAGCATAAGTATGATAGAATTGTATGATGCTAAGGGAAGCAGAATTAAAATAATTAAGTAATGAAAAAAGTAATTACGGCCTTATTGTTTTTGGTTGCTGTTATGGGATGCAAACAAAAAGGAACAGCAACAGATGCTGAGGTTGAAAGATTCTGCAGCACCCATTTTAATGAGTGGAACGAAAAGCTCACCTATGTTATCTTGACCGACATATTTTCACCACCCGTTTGCAGTCGTATTTATGTGTATCCTAATATTGCTGCTTACGAAGCCCTGTTGCCACAAAACAAAGCTTATAAAACCTATGGTGGCAGGTTGAATGGCTTAGGAACCTTACCCCAGCCGCAAACCGGGCAAATCATTTGTTATCCTTTGGCTGCAAGCATTGCATTTACATCAGTAGCTGCAAAATTAGTTTTTAACAGTGATGCAATAGTCGCGAAAGAAAAGGAATACTTAAATCAGTTAGACAGTATCGGCATTAGAAAAGAGTTGTTAGAAAACTCGGTTAGCTATGGCAGGAAGGTAGGAAAGTACATAGCCGACTGGGCCAAAAAAGATGGCTATTCAGAGCGAACGGCACTAGGCGGTTTTATTGTAAAGAGAGATACTGGAAGATGGGTGCCAACTCCTCCCGATTATATGGACGCCATAGAAAATAATTGGGGCAAGCTTCGTACAATGGTGTTAGATTCTGCGTCTCAATTTCGGCCTTCGCCACCCACTCCTTACAGTGCTGAAAAAAAATCAGCCTTTTATAAAGAAGCTTATGATGTGTACACAGCTGTAACAACCCCTAATCCAGGTGATTCCGCTACTGCTTGGTATTGGGATGATAATCCAAACACTTCCGTTACAGATGGGCATATCACCTATTTTATTCAGAAAAACTCACCCCCAGGCCATTGGATACATATTGCAAATTCAGTTGCCATAAAAGAAAAATACAGTGCAATACAATCAGCAGCACTTGTTTCAAAAACAGCTATTGCCTTGTATGATGGCTTCATCTCTTGTTGGGAGGCCAAGTACGTTTATAACTATATCAGGCCTGAGACATTCATCAATCAGAACATCGATAAAGACTGGGTGCCGCTGATTCAAACTCCTCCATTTCCTGAATACCCTAGCGGGCACAGCGTTATATCTTCAAGTGCGGCAACAGTACTCACACAAATGGTGGGGGATAAGTACGCTTTTACCGATTCTGCTGAAGTGCCCTTCGGAAGACCAATGCGACAGTTTAAATCATTTTACGAAGCCTCAGACCAGGCATCTATCAGTCGCATGTATGGTGGAATTCATTTTATTACCGCACTTACAAAAGGCAGAGAGCAGGGTAGAAAGTTGGGATCATATGTAGTAGCTAGGTTGCAGTAGCGTTGCAGTTATATTTCTGTAAATGAGTGAACATTATATATTCGTTATTAAAATGCCCTGCATATCCGTTTTAAGTTCTTGCAAAGTTGTTGGAACTTAAACAAATTGTTGCATCCAAAAATTAACCTTTTGCTTGTGGAATGATGAATTCAACAGCGTTTTATCAGTTTTTTTTAAATTATAATCCGTAGATTTATTCTGTTTAGTTTATTCAAATGTTCATCCTTCTTTACTAGTCAAGATTTGATTTAAACATCTTCAAATTTATGAACTGACAATACCAAGACAGGATAGAATTGAGGATAGATTTTCTGTTTGATTATAATTTTAAAACGCGCTACTAAGAATATAAAACTTTTCATATGAACAACTTTGAAAGACGTGATTTTATAAAAAAATCAGTGATAGGGGGTTTGGGTGCTACCCTCTTATCGGGCAGTGCTAATGCTGCTTCAGCAAGCGAGCAAGCCAAAACTCCTGAGCCGCTCATACAGCCCAATGCCTCACCCAAAAAAGTAATTGTTGGCGGTGCAGGACTTGGAGGTCTTTGTTGTGCTTATGAGCTGATGAAGAAAGGCCACGATGTAACAGTACTCGAGGCTTCCGGCAGGCATGGTGGGCATGTGTTTACAGTGCATGATGGATTATCAGATGGCTTGTACGGCGATTTTGGTATGGAACATATCGCAAAGCCGGGGTACAAAATATATCTTGAATATGCCAAAGAACTTGGCCTCGAAGTACTGCCTTATCCAAGACGCCGTAATGTACAGCGCAGAATTGATGGAGTGTATTACACTGAAGAAATGCTGGCGGATCCGGTAGTATTAAGAAAATTTGGCTTTAATGAACGAGAAGTAAAGTTCCTAAAAGAAAATGCCTGGGGGGAATTACAAACCTTATTCACAGCCCCGCACACAGAGAAGTTTACAGATGAATACCAACCTTTTGGAGTTGGCTACGACGACTATGATAATATTACTGCTGCTGATTTTTATAAGAAAGAAGGTGCTTCTAAAACAGCATTAGGCTTTCTTGGTGGCGAGGGAGAGTCTGCGTTGTTTGCCCTTTGGTATGCAGCCATTTTGAGATTAAGAGGTGTACCTGTTTTTCCTACAGATGTAAACCGTTTAAAAGGCGGGAATCAGATGTTGCCAAATGCATTTGCAAAGAAACTAGGCAATAGGGTATGGTTGAACAGTCCTGTAGTTGCGATCAAAAACAGCGATTCTGGGGTAACTGTTTCTTACAAAAGATTCAATCAGGAGTTGCAAATGTCTGCCGACTATTTTGTGAATTGCATTCCGTTGCCGGCCTTCCGCAACATACCGATACAGCCGGCTATGCCTCCTGAAAAGCAATATATTTTTGATAATCTTACCTACGATTCTTATTCACGATTTGTGTTCCAAGCAAGTTCTAAGTTTTGGTTGGATGATGGGTTGCCAAACATTAATTTATTCATTGGTCACCCAGATTTGGGTGATGTGTGGCACTCTGCAGATGAAGTAGATACACATCGGGTGATTGTACTGGGTACTGGTCCAGGCGGTGTTTCTCCTCAACGTGCATTGGCTGCATTCAGAGAAACCTATCCGGGAAAAAAAGATACTATTGAATTAGCCATCAGCCGTGATTGGACAAAAGAGGCATTTTCTTCCACTTGCGAACGATTACCCTTTCCGGTAGGAACATTGAAGAAATTTTGGCCCCATTTAATGAAGCCACAGGGCCGTATTCACTTTGCCGGAGCTTATGCCGACAATCTGAACTGGGGAACAGAAGCAGCAACAAGATCAGCTAATCGTGTTGCCAATGAAATACATAATGCATAGTTTTTATCAACCTACAAAATGAAGATGATAGCGTAAGATTGTTGGGTGACACGGTGGTGATGTCTATAGTTTTTTGTTTGATGAAGACCTTTGTTTATGTAAATGAAATTGTAATCAATAGTGATCTAAAAGCTTCAATTGCAAGTCCTACTGCATAGATTTTTTCTTGGGAAGAATACACCTAGACTACCATCTTCAATTTAAAAAATAAAGCTACTCAATGAGAAACTCACTTGCTAGCATGGTCTTAATCAGCTTATTATTTCAGCAGTGTACACAGCCGCAAGAAAGTACAACGGGTGATGTGAAAGAGGACACGGCTTTTTACACGGCCGCTGATTTTTATACAGTGAAAAAGACAGATGCACATGTGCATCTGTACACAGACAAACCTGGCTTTGCAACACTCGCCAAAGCTGATAACTTCTCACTTGTAACCATTACACTTGATGATGTAAACGAGCCTCCGCCAATGGAAGTACAGCAGCAGCTTGCATTGAAACAGGTGAAGGCTTTCCCCGGCAGGGTTGCGTATGCTACCACTATTTCAGTGAGGAATTTTAATAGCAGCAACTGGCAGCAGGAAACCATTGCCTACCTCAAAAAATCTTTTGATAGCGGTGCTGTGGCCGTCAAGATTTATAAAGTGATAGGGATGTCTCTAAAAGACAAAGCTGGTAAACTGGTGATGGTTGATGATCCACGTTTTGATCCCATTTTCAACTTTATTAAGCAAAATCACATACCCGTACTGGGCCATTTGGGTGAGCCAAAAAACTGCTGGTTGCCGGCTGATAAGATGACCATCAAAGGGGATAAAAATTATTACATAGAATTTCCCATTTATCACATGTACCTGCATCCTGAATTTCCCAGTTACGAGCAACAGATTGCAGCAAGAGATCATCTGCTGGAGAAAAATCCTGACCTGCAGTTTGTTGGTGCGCATCTCGGTAGTTTGGAGTGGAGTGTTGATGAGCTGGCAAAGCGTTTAGACAAGTTTCCGAACATGGCTGTTGATATGGCTGCAAGGATTTCCCACCTGCAATTTCAATCTGTCAGCAACCGAAATAAGGTTCGAGATTTCATCATTAAATACCAGGACAGGTTGCTGTATGCAACAGATGACGTTGTTACAGCTAGCGCTAACTTTGCAGACATGAAAGCAGGTATACATAACACCTGGATAAATGACTGGCAGTTTTTCACCAGCAAGGATACCATGACTGATGCAGACTTTGATGGAAGCTTCATCGGTTTGCAATTGCCTAAAAAAGTAGTTGACAAAATTTATAGACTGAATGCTGAAAAGTGGTACCCGGGAACTTTTAAATTGCACTGATACAATCTTAAAAAAGCAAGTAGCGATCTGAAATTGATTCTTTTTTAATTTGACGAAAGCCAAAAAATGAGGATTAAAATATTCTTTTAAATTTTGATAAAACTGTAACTTACTAAATACGTATACTATTTTATTTTTTTAACAATTATTAATAATGAATACTATTTATCTTTTTCCAAAATGGGCTGCCAAGTTTCTTTTTTTTCTGATATTGAC
>CANKGM010000120.1 GCA_947481355.1 Chitinophagaceae bacterium | reverse complement strand
CGAACTACCTGCTGTCCAACCCTCTCCATACAATAGAATATCTGGCTTAATGGAATGAAGTGTTGCAGAAATTTCATTCATTGTTTCGATATCGTGTATACCCATTAAGTCAAATCGAAAACCATCAATGTGAAATTCCTTTACCCAATAGACAAGTGATTCAATGATAAATTTTCTCATCATTGGGCGTTCACTTGCGGTTTCGTTACCACAGGCGGAAGCATTTGAAAATCCACCACCTTCCTTTTGTCTGAAGTAATACCCAGGGACCAATTGATTGAAGTTGGAACTTTCAGTGAGCATGGTGTGGTTGTATACGACATCCATCACAACACGAAGTCCTTGATCATGCATTGCAGCAACTAATGTTTTAAATTCTTTAATTCGTGTATTTCCATTTTCCGGATTGGTTGAATACGACCCTTCAGGAGTGTTGTAATTCAGTGGATCATATCCCCAATTGTATTGCGTGCTATCTGGATGTGATTCGTCAATGCTATAAAAATCATATGATGGTAATAAATGAATATGGGTTACGCCAAGTTCCTTTAAGTGATCAATTCCTGTTGACAATCCTTCATCTGATTTGGTTCCAGATTCGGATAGACCAAGAAATTTCCCTTTATTTTTTATACCTGATGTTGAACTAATACTAGCGTCTCGTACATGCAGTTCGTATACAATGGCATCGGTTGGAAGTCCGCCAATTCCTTTCATCATATAAGCTCGCTTAGAAAATGCCGGCGAAAAATCATTTTCCCAATTTTCAGGATTGGTGTCTCTCAAATCCACCACCATAGCGCGTTTTCCATTTGTTCCTACAGCTTTCGCGTAAGGATCTGGCACTTGGTTAGACCATTTACCATCGATGAAAACACGGAATACATAGTAAACTCCTTTCAGGTCACGATCCATGCGCTTAACCCAAGTGCCTTGTGCGTTGCGGATCATTTCATACGAATCAATTTCATCATTTCCGAGGGATGATCTATAAAAAATAATCTCTGCTTTTTCGGCAGAAGGTGCCCAGAGTTTAAAGGTTGATGATGATGGACTATAGGTTAATCCCAAATCATTCCCAGTATAAACGGGGTATTGTTCGGTATTCGCATATTGGCTATAGCCAAATAAAGTTGATAGCATGATGATAAAAATGATCAATACTTTTTTTGAAATACAATTCATCTCAAAATGGATTAAGTCAGTTAAGTTATTGTAAAAATAACAATTTGCCTTAATGTATTTCAGGGGCTAGTGACCAATGCTCAGGGGATCGCCAAAGTCCTGATAGCAAAAGTTCTCGCATAAAGAAAAATTCTTTTGGAAGTTTATCGTACATCCGTGAAAACAATTCTTCATGGTTAAGTATTTCCTGCTTCCACGCTTCCCTATCCACCTCCATAACAGCGTCGTATTGCTCAGGAGAAAATTTCATGTTGCCCCATTCAATGTCTTCATATTCTGGCATCCATCCGATAGGACTTTCGATAGCAGACACTTCACCATTTACGCGTTCAATAATCCATTTTAATATTCTCATATTCTCGCCAAACCCTGGCCATAGAAATCGACCTTCTTTGTCTTTTCTAAACCAATTTACACCAAACACTCTAGGGGGATTAGGTAAGTTGCGACCCAACTGTAACCAATGATTAAAATAATCAGCCATATGGTAACCGCAGAATGGAAGCATGGCAAATGGATCACGCCGAACATTACCAATTTCACCCACTGCCGCGGCGGTAGTTTCTGAACCCATGGTTGATGCAAGATAAACTCCAAAATTCCAGTTGAAAGCCTGATAAATCAGGGGTATCGTAGTACTCCTTCTTCCTCCAAAAATAAAAGCACTTATGGGTACACCATTTGGATTTTCCCAATCGGCATCGATGCTTGGTGATTGGTTTGCGGGTGCAGTGAATCGTGAATTTGGGTGTGCTACAGGCTTTCCTGATGCGGGGTCATGCAATTCATTTTTCCAATTGTAAATTTTCTTTGGTACTTCTTTGGTGAGCCCTTCCCACCAAACATCACCATCCGGGGTAATGCCCACATTCGTGAAGATGCTATTTTTTGATAAGGCTTTAATGGCATTGGGGTTCGTGCTTTCGCTTGTACCAGGCGCTACGCCAAAATATCCATGTTCAGGATTGATGGCATATAGTTTTCCATCCTTACCGGGTTTAATCCAGGCAATATCATCCCCGATGGTGGTGACTTTCCAACCATTCATATCTGTCGGTGGAATGAGCATAGCGAAATTCGTTTTGCCACAAGCACTTGGGAAGGCTGCCGCCACATATGTTTTTCTACCTGTTGGATCTTCAACACCCAAAATCAACATGTGCTCTGCGAGCCAACCCTCATCCTTGGCCATGGCAGAGGCGATGCGTAAGGCAAAGCATTTTTTACCTAAGAGGGCATTACCGCCATATCCTGAACCATAGGATACAATTTCTCGATCTTCAGGATAATGGACGATGTATTTTGTAGTTGGGTTACATGGCCATGTAACATCTTTTTGTCCGGCTTGTAACGGTGCTCCCAATGAATGCAAACATTTCACGAATTCACCTGCTGAGCCTAATATTTTTAATACATCATTCCCTACGCGTGTCATGATATGCATATTGACTACTACGTAGGCTGAGTCGGTAATTTGAACACCAATCTTTGACAGTGGAGAGCCCAACGGGCCCATGCAAAATGGAATGACATACATGGTTCTACCTTTCATAGAACCCGTGAATAATTCATTCATTTTACGCTTCATCTCTCTCGGATCAACCCAATTGTTTGTTGGGCCTGCATCCTCTTTTCTTCTGCTACAAATAAATGTTTTATCCTCTACTCTGGCCACATCACTTGGGTCTGAAGTACAGGCATAAGAATTAGGCCATCGTTCTTGATTTAATTTTTTAAATGTTCCTGCCTCAACTAGAAGCCTGCAGAGATTATCATATTCTCCCTTAGAGCCATCACACCAATGAATTGCATCCGGAGTGCAGAGGGTAGCCATTTCCTCAACATAAGCAATGAGTGAACCATGACTAACGTAATCAGGTTGGTTATTTAACATGAGCCTTCGATTTCTAGCGAAACTAAAAAATGGGATATCCAGAATATATGACCTATGTTAGTTAACCTCCGAACAGAAATCATTAAATCGAATGAAAACCCACTTAGGTTATATCATGAACGCAATCGATTTCGGATATTATCAAGATGGAAATATATAAACAGCGAATTCTTATGTAAATTGTCAAATAGATGGCTTAACAGAATGCTCTCAATACATTTACCGTGAACAAACTTTTAGTGAATAAGAAAATTTTATTGATAAGCGCATTAGGTATTCTCTGTGTTGCGTTTTCTTATTTTGCTTTTACAAAACAAAGCAAAGAGCCCGCTATACCAGAGGTGGTTGACTTTAATTACCATGTTCGTCCAATTCTATCCGATCGGTGCTTCAAGTGCCATGGTCCGGATGCTAAAGCACGGAAAGCAGGTCTACGACTCGATACAGAAGAAGGTGCATTTGCAGCATTAAAGGATGATCCTACACATCATATTCTAGTTCCAGGTGATCCGCTGCAATCTGCGATGTATGCACGAATAACCACAACAGATACAGCAGAAGTGATGCCCCCACCAACGTCTAATCTTTCGCTCACTAAAAATGAAATTGAAGTAATTCGCAAGTGGATTGCTCAAGGGGCTAAATACAAAAAGCATTGGTCATTTATTCCGCCGACAAAACCAGCTGTTCCTGAAGTGGATGATGACTTACATGCAGTTAATGCCATCGACCATTTTGTATTTGCAAAACAAGCATCATATGGACTTGAACCGAATGAACAATCAGAAAAAGAAACCTTATTGAAGCGTGTGTGCATGGACCTGACAGGACTGCCGCCAACACTAGAACAACAAGATCGTTTCTTAAAAGATAATGCCGCTAATGCCTATGAAAAAATAGTCGATGAGTTACTTGCTAATAAACATTATGGAGAAAAGATGGCCATTCAATGGCTTGACCTGGCTCGGTATGCTGATAGTCATGGTTACCAAGACGATGGAGGCAGAAGCATGTGGCCTTGGCGCGATTGGGTAATCAATGCCTTCAATAAAAATTATCCTTTTTCTACTTTTATCACCTGGCAGGTTGCAGGAGATCTATTACCCAATCCAACCAAAGAACAATTATTAGCAACAGGATTCAATCGAAATCATAAGATCACCCAAGAAGGTGGAATCATTGAAGAAGAGTATAGAATTGAATACGTAACCGACCGAACCAATACATTTGGCAAAGCCTTTCTAGCCATTACGTTGGAGTGTGCAAAATGCCATGATCATAAATATGATCCGGTAACACAAAAAGACTACTATAGCATGTTTGCTTTTTTTAACCAAGTTGATGAAAATGTACAACCTAACCTTGTTTCTCCTGCAGCAGAACCCGTAATGAAAATTAGTTCCGCCGATGCACAAACTGTATTAAGCTTCCTGAACAAAAAAGATTCAGCCGATGTGATGGTGATGATTATGAAGGATAGCGTAAACATCAGACCAACACGTGTTTTACGACGAGGTGTTTACGATCAACCTTCTGACACGGTAGACATGAACACGCCAAGTTCCATCATGGCATACAACACAAAACGTTTTCAGAAGAACAGGTTGGGATTAGCCCAATGGTTGACCTCAAGAGATAATCCCCTTACAGCCCGCGTTTATGTAAACCGACTTTGGGCTGAGTTTTTTGGAAGAGGATTAGTGAAAACGACAGGAGATTTTGGCACACAAGGAGAATTGCCTACCCATCCTGAATTATTGGATTGGTTAGCTGTTGAGTTCATGGATAGCGGTTGGGATATTAAAAAAATGGTAAAGCTTATGGTTACTTCGACCACCTATAAGCAGTCGACCAAACAAACTCAACAGAAATTTGGTACGGACCCTGATAATAAATACTACAGCTATTATCCTCGGATGAGGCTTAACGCAGAATTACAACGTGATTTGATATTAAGTGCCGCTGGTGTGTTGAATCCCGAAATTGGTGGTCCAAGCGTAAAGCCTTACCAACCAAAAGGAGTTTGGGAATCGACTACGGCAGGCAGAGGAGATTTAGCCAAATACATACAAGATGAAGGTGGAAGTTTGTACAGAAGAGGCTTGTATACGTTTATTAAACGAACCGCCCCACCACCAGCCATGTTGATTATGGATGCCGTAACAAGAGACCAATGTGAAGTAAGCAGGATGAGAACCAACACTCCCCTTCAAGCGTTGGTGTTGATGAATGACCCACAAGTACTGGAAGCGGCGAGGGTATTGGCAGAACGCACCTCAACCCAGAATTTGTCAGAAGAACAAAAAATAGAAAAATCATTCAGGTTAATCGTGTGTAGAACACCCACCGATAAAGAGCGCAAGATGCTTAAGGAATACTATACCCAAGAAAAAATAAAGTTCACGAGCAAACAACGTGATGCTAAAAAATTTTTGAACGAAGGGGAACTTGATCACATACAAACTAAGGATATTGCGTCAACCGCTGCATTGATGCAGATGAACCAAATGCTATTTAATATTGATGAAACAACCATAAAATAATCTAGTTCAATTTCAGTGTAACAATTGTTTTTTCAGCGCATTGAAATCCATAGGTATTAGATAAAATTCCAATTTCTTCTTCTTCGGAGAACCATCTCCAAAAAAGGGTCATGAATTTCCTCTATCATGGACAGACTTCAACCGTAAAAGTGGTATTCCGTATAAAAAAATTGATTAACTTGTAATGCCAAATGAAGAAGTAGATTATGAAAATGATTGCCCCTATAGCATTATTGAAAAAGCGAAAAATACTGATTGGAATTGCAGTTGTAGTAATCGTGTCTGTCCCATCCTATTTCGCATTCACAAAACAAAGCAAAGAGCCAGCTATACCAGAGGTAGTTGACTTTAATTACCATGTACGCCCTATCCTTTCTGATCGATGTTTTAAATGCCATGGGCCTGATGCAAAGGCCCGAAAAGCAGGCCTGAGGCTAGATACAGAAGAGGGTGCTTTTGCTGCGCTCAAAGACGATCCTACACACCACATTCTTGTGCCCGGTGATCCATTGCAATCGGCGATGTATGTACGGATAACCACGACGGACACAGCAGAAGTAATGCCTCCACCAACGTCTAATCTTTCGCTTACTAAAAATGAAATTGAAGTAATTCGCAAGTGGATTGCTCAAGGGGCGAAATATAAAAAACATTGGTCATTTATTCCACCAACAAAACCGGCTGTTCCAGAAGTGGATGATGACTTACATGCCGTTAATGCTATTGACCGTTTTGTGTTTGCAAAACAAGCATCATACGGACTAGAACCCAATGAGCAGGCAGAAAAAGAAACCT
>CANKGM010000119.1 GCA_947481355.1 Chitinophagaceae bacterium | reverse complement strand
TTGTTTGCACAGACGGGAGTAGATTTTATTTCTGTTGGCGATATAACACATCATATAGAGTCCATTGATATTTCATTAAAAATTCATTAGACATTGTTTACAGAAGAATTAAATCGAGTTGGATATATCAGTAGGTCGGTACCTACAGATAAAGATTTGCGCACGTTGATTCTTGAACTCAAGAAACAAAAAAATGCCGTTATACTTGCCCATTATTATGTGAGTGCAGATATACAGGCGTTAGCAGATGTGGTAGGTGATAGTTTAGCGTTGGCTCACGCAGCTAAGAAAACAGATGCTGACATCATTTTATTTTGTGGAGTTCATTTTATGGCAGAGACGGCCAAGATATTAAACCCCGGAAAAAAAGTATTGTTGCCTGATCTTAATGCGGGATGTTCCTTGGCTGATTCAACTCCTACTGCTGATTTCGAAGCGTTTAAATCTGCACATCCAGGTGCTGTTGTAGTTAGTTATATTAATTGTTCAGCTGAAGTGAAGGCTATGAGTGATATCATTTGTACTTCTTCCAATGCAGTTGATGTGGTTAATTCTGTTCCAGCAGATAAGAAAATAATTTTTGCGCCAGATAAAAATTTAGGCACCTATGTTGCTAAACAAACGGGCAGGGATTTGATTTTATGGGATGGTGCATGTGTTGTTCATGTGAATATATCAATTGATAAATTGATTGCATTACAGGCAAGATTTCCAGAGGCTGAATTGATTGCCCATCCTGAGTGTGAGCCTGAGATTCTAGATCGTGCTGATTTTATAGGATCTACAAAAGCACTTATTGAATATGCTAAAGTATCTCAAGTAAATACATTCATCATTGCTACTGAGGCAGGAATCTTGTATAAGATGAGGGAGTTGGTTCCAGAGAAAAAGTTGATACCTGCTCCAGCATTGGAAACTAATTCTTGTGCTTGTTCTGAATGTCCTTATATGAAAATGAATACGCTTGAAAAGGTATTTAATGCTTTGTATTATGAATTGCCTGAGATTACATTATCTGCTGACATAATCAGTAAAGCCTCAGTTGCAATGAATAATATGATGGCAATAAAATAATGGTGAAAATGGAACATTTTGACGTGGCTATCATGGGATCTGGCATAGCTGGATTGTCGTTGGTGAATTATCTTCAAGAGTTATCGGTTGATAAAGGTAAGGATATATCTGTAGCGATTATAGCCAAAGGCAGATTTGATCAAACCAATACCAACTGGGCACAAGGGGGCATTGCTGCTGTAACATCTGCGTCGGATAGTTTTCAATCGCATATAGATGATACCTTGGTTGCAGGCGGAAATTCTAATAATATTAAGATTGTTGAACAGGTTGTGAGTTCAGCACCTGAAGTGATTGATGACCTGATTCGTTGGGGAATGGATTTTGACAGAACGGAGAAAGGGAGTTTCGATTTAGTTAAAGAGGGGGGACATCAGTTTAGCAGAATTTGGCATCATAAAGATGCAACAGGTGCAGCGATACAATCAACCTTAACAGAGAAAGCCACAAAACTATCTCAGGTCTCTTATTTTGAATACAATGCCGTTACACAAATAGAGCGAGCGAAATCTGGCGTATTTTATTTGAAGCTTCAGCATATCGAAAATCAATCTATTCGAACTATATCAGCAGACACAGTAGTGTTGGCAGGAGGAGGAATTGGAGCGCTTTACGCCAAGACAACCAATCAGCCTATATGTACTGGGGATTCTATATTCTTTGCAAAAGAGCTCGGTGCATCACTCAAAGAATTATGTTATGTTCAGTTTCACCCCACTGGATTATACAGCGATAAGCAAACAACTTATTTAATTACAGAAGCGATAAGAGGTGCTGGTGCTATTTTACGAAATGAGAAGGGTGAGTCTTTTATGAAGCTATATGATGAAAGAGCTGATTTAGCTCCTAGAGATATTGTATCAAGGGCTATTTTTTCAGAAATGAAAAAGACAGGAGCTAAGCATATTTTTTTAGATGCTACACAGTTAGGGGATGAAAAAATTAAGACACATTTTCCAACTATTTATTCCTATTGTCTAGAGAATATGGGATTAGATATTTCGAAAGAATGGATACCTGTAGTGCCTACACAGCATTATTTATGCGGTGGTATAGAAGTGAGTGATTCCGGTAAGACATCTATTGAAGGCTTGTATGCAATAGGCGAATGTGCTAATACAGGTTTGCATGGAGCAAATCGACTTGCATCAAATTCACTGTTGGAAGCGGTTTATTTTGCAAAAAAAGCAGCTTTTGAAATATTCAATGCCAAATCATCTAAAAAAGATTCAATTAAAGTAGACCATGAATTCACCTACTTTCCAATAAAGAAATTATCAAGAGAAGCATTGCAACAAAAGATGTCGGAAAATGCTGCCATAATAAAGAGAACCGATAACATGCATGCTATGGTTGATTGGATAACTACTACATTATCTAACAGCCCGATTTTGTCCGACTATACGTTGTCCGATATCGAAACCAATCACATGTATTATATCGCATTGTGGTTGCTTCAAGACGCCTTAGATCAAAAGCAGAATATTGGTGTTCATTTTAATGAGTCACTTTAATTCAGGGTATTTGCGGAATTAACCCTTAAAAGAAAAATGTAGTTATCCAATAAATTAAGGCTGCGAGCAATGCACTAACTGGTATTGTTAATATCCAGGCTACCATTAATGAAGACGTCACTCCCCATCGTACTGCACTTAATCTTTTGGTAGCACCTACGCCTATTATTGATCCTGTGATGGTATGTGTTGTTGAAACAGGAATTCCCATTTGTCCGGTAAAAAACAATGTAAATGCACCAGCTGTTTCTGCAGCAACTCCTTCTAATGGAGTAACCTTGGTGATCTTTGTCCCCATTGTTTTTACAATTTTCCAGCCTCCACTCATTGTCCCGATTCCGATAGCAAGGTAGCAGGCAACGGGAACCCAATTAGGGAGTTGACCGAAGTCTTGTATATTTCCACTTGCTATTAATGCTGCACCAATTATGCCCATTACTTTTTGAGCATCGTTACCACCATGGCCAATACTGAATGCGGCAGAACTAAATAATTGAAGTTTTTTGAACATATTGGCTACTGTATAGGCTGTTGGTTTTTTTATTTTTTCTACGTATAAATAAATCAACATGAAGAGCAATGATGTCAGTGCAATGCCCCAAACGATAACATGGTTGTCTGATTTTTCAATATCTTTTTTGAATGATTTTTCTATATCAAATTTCTCAATTTTTGTTTTGATCTTATTGATATTCATAGATGCTAATGGGTATAAAGCACTTAATTCAATTAGGGTGCTATCTAAGGATAGTTCTTTATTGAGGTATTTTTTTAAAGGGACTTTATATTTTTCTGTTTCTACTTTTGCGATGTCGAATTCTTTTTTCTGCTCTGCTTTTTCAAAGGATAAGGCTTCTAGAATCAGAAAGTTATTGGCATTTCTAACTTCATCCTTTAGTTTGCTTACTTCGATTTCTTTTAATAGCCCATTATTAGAAGCATAGTGTACAATAGAATCAGGTCCAATTTGATCATATTGTGAAACAAGGGGGGCAAGTTTTTCATATACTAACTGAGCTTTATCGAGTTTTTCTTTTGCGCTTGTACTATTCTTTAGAGCGGTTGAATCATTTTGGTTGACCTTAAGTGCTGTTAAGGCTTTTGCATAATCAGTTTTGTATTTATCTAGCTTGATGAATTTTTGAACGCCTTCATCCATTTTCTTTTCTTCAAATCCATCAAATATATAAATGGTAATCAGTGTTGTAAGGGCTATTATTCCAAGTCTAATCCAGATGTTTTGGTATATGGTGACGATGGTGATGAAAATGGAAATGGCCATCCCAATTAGTGGTGCAAGGAAAATAAATAAAACTGTTTTTATAATTGTCTCGCTATCTACAATTTTTGACCATGAGATATCAGCGCCTTGTGACATGATACCATGTGCAATGGCTGCGCCAGCAAAACCACCAATTAATGTATGAGATGATGATGAAGGTATTCCATACCACCAGGTTAATAGGTTCCAAAAAATTGCAGCTAGGAGTCCTGCTAAAATTACTTGTAGTGTAATGAATTCTTTGAAGACTGTTTTGCTGATTGTATTTGCTACTGCGTGATCTTTGAAGATCCAAAACGCTACACAGTTAAATAGGGCTGCCCAAAGTACTGCTTGAAAGGGTGTTAAAACTTTGGTTGAAACAACGGTGGCAATTGAGTTCGCTGCATCATGAAATCCATTAATGTAGTCGAATAATAATGCGAGTATAATAATTATGACGAGAAGGGACATGCGAATAAATTGATTTGTTCTTTGCTATCGACTCCTATTAAGAGTATTTGATAATAATTGACTCAATTACATTTGCTGCATCCTCACATTTGTCTGTAGCAATTTCTAATACTTGGTAAATTTCTCGTTTCTTAATTACTTCTTTGAAGTCGTTTTCGTTTTGAAAGAGCATTTCAATACTCATGTCAAATACATCATCTGCTTGGTTTTCTATGCTGTTAATTTTAATTAATGCACTGGTCATTTCGCGAAGATTTTTCATGTCGCGAAGTCCGTATACTGCTTTTTTGATTTCAACACTTCCTTGCATTACTAAATCGGTAAGCTTATGTATTCCCGTATCATTTGGATTGATGTGATAAAAGCTTATTTTTTTTGCAGATGCATAAATGTAGTCAGCGATATCATCTAATGCTGATGCTAAGGCATGAATGTCTTCTCTATCGAATGGGGTAATAAAGTTTCTTCCTAGTTCAGTGAAAATGTTGTGTGTTATGTCATCATTTTTGTGCTCCATATTTTCAATATGGGCCTGGATGCTTGCTCTTTTATCAGGATCAGATTCATTGACCATTTCCATCAAGCTGATTGCCATTTTGTGAACGGTTTCTGAAACTGATTCAAATAAGGTATAAAATACTCTATCTTTTGGAAGGAATATTTTAAAGAATGTATTTGCGGCCATGTGATGATTTTTACAAAGGTCCTCAAATCAATTCGCGGTACTTGTATAGCTATATTACGAAATTGTTAACAATGGATGCTTCATGGGCAGATTATTCACAAAAAATCAACAATAGTCTAGGTTTTAATAACCGATTCATACAGCCATTTTGCCATTATTTTATCACCATAAATCGACTGATATCTTGCTTGCCAACATTGGTGATTTTTAGGAGCAACATTCCACTATTCTTGGTAATGCGATTTAGTGTATTCTCATTAATCACTAATGTATGGTTCCCAGCTGATTGTACTGAATTGAGCACTGTGCTGATTCTAGTGCCATTTAGGTCTAGGATATCAATTTGTGTTCTTCCTGCTGAGGCTAGGGTATAGCTGATTTTGGCATTTGATTTTACGGGATTAGGGTAAATTTTGATACCTGAATGAAGAGCTTGAATCGTAGGAGATAGTATTGCGGTTACGAGGTTTGCGCTCAAGTCTTTATTTAAATAAACATGATATTCTCCTGGCTTTAAATTGATGGTGGTTGTTCCGCCAGATACATTAAGACTAGTTCCTGTTAGATAGCTATACCAAACTCCATCGGCAGGGAAAGTGATTGCTAGAGAAGCGTCAGTCAGGTCAAAATTTCCAACTACCACTATTTTTAATGAATCATCGTTGATAGAAAGAGTCTTAACTCTTGTGCTGAAATTATATGTATAATTCGTTTTAGTGAATGTTGTAAAATAATTGCTTTTCATTCTAAGCCTAATCAAATTTGAAAAGACATCATACAATCCTCTTTTAAAAGGATCTTGATAAAAATTCCAAACTGGATTTTTGTTATCTAGCCTACAATTATTGCTTACAGAACCATCGGTACAGGTATTGATGGAATAAGGGAAACCTAATTCTTCAAATTGCCACATCATTTTTGGTCCAGGTAACATGGCCCAGAATGCAGCAGCCATCCCATTTCGTTTTAGCGCTGTAACAGGATCTTTGATGTTGTATGTTCCAACTGTATTACCAGACGTTACGTTTTTGTACATGATTCTTTCCTCATCATGACTTTCCATATATCCAATGAGGTGATTATTATTCCAACCTCTTTTTGAAGCACTAATGCCACTAAAATCATCATCTGAATAGCCCATAGTCGCTTGAGCGAAATTATAGTTTCCATTACCCCAAAGGAGCATTCCATAATCAGAGAGTTCACGCTCTTCATTATTGTCTGCGAAATGTTCTAATATGCAATAACTATTTGGAGAAATAGTTTGTAGTGTATCATAGATTCTTTTCCAAATGGCAATACGGCTGGCGTCATAATTTCCCCAAGCTCCAACATCAGTTGGATTATTGGTTTGTGTAAATCCTTTTGATAAATCCCATCTAAACCCATCTATTTTATAGTTATTCATCCAATGTTTCATGACCCTATTGGTTAACCGTTGAGTTGCACTAGCCTCATGATTAAAGTCATTGCCAACACTGAATGGGTGTGTGGCAACGGCATTGAGCCAAGGATTGTTTGCTGCCGGCCGATTATTTGTTCCATCCCAATACATTTGTGCAA
>CANKGM010000118.1 GCA_947481355.1 Chitinophagaceae bacterium | reverse complement strand
TAAAAGCACCTTTGGCATCGCCTACGTTTACTGGGACAGTAGGTGGCCTTACCAAAGCGATGGTGGGGTTAGGTAATGTTGACAATACTAGCGATGCAAGTAAGGCAATTAGCACATTGACGCAAGCCGCATTAGATTTAAAAGCACCTTTGGCATCGCCTACGTTTACTGGGACAGTAGGTGGCCTTACCAAAGCGATGGTGGGGTTAGGTAATGTTGACAATACTAGCGATGCAAGTAAGGCAATTAGTACATTGACGCAAGCCGCATTGGATTTAAAAGCACCTTTAGCGTCGCCTACATTTACGGGTACCGTTAGTGGTGCTGCTGCAATTTTTAGTGGGACCGTAGACGCTACTGCATTTAATGTCACATCAGATAGGCGTTTAAAAACAGACATTAAGCCATTGTCTAATAGTTTGGAAAGCATCATGAAATTAAATCCTGTGAGTTATAAAAAGAAAGCGACATTAAGCTCAACAGATTATTCAATTAAAGAAAATGGGTTCATCGCACAAGAACTACAAAAAGTTATGCCAATTCTAGTACAAGAAGGTGCTGATGCTACTAAAATACTTACCGTAAATTATATTTCGATTATTCCTGTTCTTACAAAAGCTATTCAAGAACAACAAAAACAAATAGCCGATCAACAAAAACAAATAAATGATCTTAAAGTATTGGTTGAAAAATTAATCAACAAAAAGTAATTTCTTAAAAACTTAATGCTGCTTTTAGACCAACAAATATTGTTGCTGACATGACAAGCAGTCCAAAAACAGTCAACCATAGGGGATGTTTATACTCCCCTATTATTTTTTTATTGCGTATAGAAAGTAGTACTATCCCTAATGCAAGCGGGAGTATAAACCCATTTAATGCGCCAACAAAGACTAATGTTTTCACTGGTTTTCCAACATAAATAAAAATTGAAAGTGAAACCAACACAAATCCAACTAGTAATCCCTTTTCATATTTTTCAATCAACTGATGAAATGATTTTAGAAAAGAAATGGAAGTATAAGCAGATCCCACTACTGAAGTGATTGCAGCACTCCACATTATAATCCCAAAAATTATATAACCTATGTTTCCGGCAGCTAGCTGAAATACAGATGCAGCTGGATTTGAACTGTCTAGTGATAGCCCTTTGGATACAACGCCTAGCGCAGCTAGGAATAAAAGTATGCGCATGGTTGATGCAATAAGAATAGCTGAGATGGCAGAACGACCCACTTCTTTTGAATGTTCTGCACCAGTTAGTCCAGCATCTATTAATCTATGTGCTCCTGCAAAACTTATATAACCGCCAACTGTTCCGCCCACTAAGGTGATGATTGCTAAAAAATCAATTTTATCTGGTAGAATACTTTTATGTAGGGCTTCTCCAAGAGGGGGTTTTGATATGAATACCACATAGAGTGTTAGAGCTATCATAATCATGCCTAATGCTTTTGCAAAAACATCCATCCACTTAAGTGATTCTTTATTTATGAAAATAATTATTGCAATGATTGCACTGATTAGTGCACCTGTTTCTGTAGTCCATCCTGTGATTACATTTAAGCCAAGTCCAGCTCCTCCCAAATTTCCAGTATTGAATGCAATACCACCAATTACAATTAGTAACGTTAAGATATAGCCTGAACCTGGAATAATTTTATTGGCAAGAACTTGTGCTCGCATTCCGCTCGCGCCCAATATTTTCCAAATATTCAACTGAGCTCCGATATCAAGTAAGATGGATATGAGAATAATAAATCCAAAGCTGGCTAATAAGGTATTGGTAAAAACAGCTGTTTGGGTTAGGAATCCTGGGCCAATTGCTGAAGTTGCCATTAAAAATGCTGCAGCAATGATTGGGGAGTGTATAAAATAGTTAAAGCTTAATTTTTTACTTTTCATTTTATGCTGCTTATTAATATTTCATTTTTAATCAATCCAAGATGGATATGCTTTGCAAATTCAAAGGCTTTATCAGCATCTCCATGTATACAAATTGTTTCTATCTGAATTGGAATATCATCTCCAGAAATTGGCTTTACTTTATTCTGAGTAATCATATCAATTACCTGATACAATGCATGATCAATGTCTTCTATCATAGCATTCTTTTCAGTACGAGGAGTTAAACTACCATTTGACTGATATGTTCTATCTGCAAAGCCTTCTCTCCAAAAAATCAGCCCTTCTCGATTTGCCGCTTGCTCAGATTTACTATTTGGCAATCCATATAGATACAAATTTTCATCAATTTGTCTTACGGCTTTTGCAATAATTGTTGCAACATTTTCTTCTATAGCAGAGCGATTATATAATGCTCCATGGGGTTTAATATGTTTTAATCTCGCTCCCATGCTTTCGGCAATTGATTTAACTAGCATAATTTGTTCAATTATTGAACTGCTTAAAGCTTCTTCCGCTATTTCTATTGACTTTCTCCCAAAATTTTCTCGATCTGGGTAAGAGGGGTGTGCTCCTATGGCCACATCAAATTGCATGGCCAACTTTATCGTATTTTTTATTATTTCTTCATCTCCTGCATGAGATCCGCATGCGATATTAACAGAACTGATGAAAGGCATGATCAACGGATCTGTTGGGTAGCCTTCTCCCATATCACAATTGAGGTCGATTGTTTTGTTCATCACGTACAAGATAAGGAAGATCATTGCTCTCTGTTCGCTAAACACTTTATAAACTATAAAATTAATTGCCTCTGAGTATAAAAATCAGAAAAATCATTATATTCATAATATGAAAACAAGAAGAACATTTATCCAATCAACAGCTGTCGCATCAGCTAGTTTGCTTGCCAGCAAATCGTTTGCCTTTTCAATTTTAAATAAAAACAGACAGCCTGAAGAATTAATCCTTGGGCACAATGGGTTTACTTATAAAATAGACCATGGCTGGGCAAAAATTAGTTCTAGCACTCACCCTGTAAACAATTGTCATGAAATGGTTCAGGATAGTCAGGGTCGCTTGATTATGATTGGCGATGACACCCATAATAATATTTTGGTGTTTGATAAATCTGGGCAATTGTTGGATTCATGGGGTGCATCTTATCCTGCAGGACATGGACTTACCATAAGCAAAGAAAATGGTGAAGATTTTCTATTACTTGTTGATAATGGGTTTTATACAAATCTTGCCGGAGAGTCAAAATCTCAGCCTGGTAATGTGGTTAAGACCAATATTAAAGGGAGAATTATTTTTTCATTGCCTCAGCCTCATGCAATAGGAATATATAAAGATGACGAAGCATATCATCCAACTGAAACGGCCGTAGCTCCTAACGGAGATATTTATGTGGCTGATGGATATGGTTCAGATTACATCATTCATTTTGATAGCAAAGGCCGCTTTATCAGAAAATTTGGTGGTCATAATAATGCTAATCCAGATCATAATCTTGAATGTGCTCATGGTGTTGTTATTGATGATCGGGATAAAAGTAATCCAGTTTTAGTTTGTACCTCTAGAGGTGAATGCTGTTTCAAAGTATTTACACTTGATGGCAAGTTTATTAAGCGAATTGACACGCCTGGTATGTATGTATGCAGACCTGTTATACATGGTCAAGTACTTTATGCTGGAGTTTGTTGGTCTAAAGATGCCCAAGGGAAACAAATTGATGATGGTTCTGGATTTTTAACCATATTAGATACAAATTATAAAGTATTGGCAAGTCCAGGTGGAACTGCCCCTGTATATAAGAATGGCATCCTTCAACAAACATTTCAACACGAGTCTAAAGTATTTAAACATGGACATGATGTATGTATTGATGAAGATCAAAGCATCTATGTATGCCAGTGGAATGCAAATCGTACTACACCAATTAAATTGACTCGCGTATAATATTTCAAAGCTAATGATACTGTCCCTGACCCATATCGGTGTCAGGGATTTTTTTTAAATCGACTTTATTGATTTGTCATTTCTACACTAATCTTGAGTTGATCGATTTTTTTCTGTATTCCACTTAGTTTATGAAAAGACTCATTTTCTGTAATGTGATTGAATGAGATTATATCACCCGGTCTACATTGTGCAAGTTTTGGAAGATCAGCAGCACAGACCCTAGCTATTCGTGGGTATCCACCAATAGTTTGTGCGTCCGCCATCAGGATAATGGGTTGTCCTTTCGGAGTGACTTGGATAATTCCCATTGCAACTGCTGAAGAAATCATTTCTAGTTTTTGGATTAGTGAAAGCTCATTTCCTCCTAATCGATAGCCCATTCTGTTTGAGTCATTTGAAACTGTAAAGGATGTGTTGAATAAAGAGTGTTGTGATGACTCATTAAATAGACTCCACTCAGGTCCTATTACACAGTTTATCGTAGTCTGATTTGACTCACTATGTTGATGTGTAATATTAATATGCCAGTTGGCATACGCAAAATCACTTTCACTTATTTGTATGGTATTATCTTTTTGTGTTTTATTTATTTTATGAGTGAAGTGTATTATATCTCCCGTGATTAGGTTTCTCCCATTTATTCCACCAATACTAGAAGGGACATAGGTTGATACTGAACCCATAATTTTATTTAGATGGAATCCACCAGCAATAGCTAAGTAGGCTCTGCATCCATAACGTGTTGGCTTTGTTTTTAAAATACTAAATGCTTTAATTTTTATCAGTCTATCAAATTGAATTTTAGTGTCATTGATATATGCAGTGCACCCATGTCCAGAAATACAACAATAAGCATCTTCATTAAATACTATTTCAGTTCCATGAAGAGTCAATTCTATAATTGCATCATTGACTTCATTGCCACAAATAATGTTTGCAACACTGGCTGAAAATTTATCCATAACACCTCCAACAGGTATACCAAATTTTTGGTAATGCCATCTACCCAAGTCTTGAATACTCGCTGAGATACCTGGTTTTAAAATAGTGATGCTCATTGAAATTGGTCAAATTCTTTTTTTGTAATAGGGATAAACTTCACACGATCTCCTGCTTTTAGAAGGCATATTGATTCACTTGACTTATCAAAAATCGTTAGTGGTGTTTTTCCAATAATATGCCATCCTCCAGGAATTTCTGCTGGGTAAATGCCAGTTTGTTTTCCTGCTACTCCAATACTTCCTGTAGGAATTTTCAACGATGGATTTTGTTTTCTTGAAGTCTCTAATTGAGCAGGTAATACACCCATGTAAGGAAACCCAGGTATAAAACCTATCATATATACCCTATAAATATGTTCTGAGTGAAGTTGTATGATTTCTTCAATACTCAATTTTAATGTGTTAGAAAGCCAAGGTAGATCGAAACCAAACTCACTATCATAACAAACTGGTATTTCTATGGTTTTTGCATCTTGATTGTTTGAGAATACGTTAAAGTGATTTTTATTTTCAGTTATGTTTATTTTCTTCTGTAAATGATTTTTAAGGTCATCAATATTGCAATCTGAATTAACATAAATAGTTAAGCTACTATAAGCGGGAACGCATTCGATGAATCCTGGGAAAGGATTGGATTCAATTTCGTATTGCCATGCAATGACTTGCATGTTGATCTGTTCATCAATTGTTTGAGAAAATTCGATGGTTATCGCCTGATCATGTATGCTATATATTCTCGGAATGATCATACTCGAAAGTAGCACTAATTATGATAGTTGATTATTCACGAGTGAACATACTATGAGATATTAGTAATTGATTACCTGTTCTTGTATCGAAGCAGGAATCTCCCTCCATTCATATTCCTGATTACGTAGTTGTGGTTCAAACCCAGCTTCAGTTATTGCTTCTTGGATTGATTTGTAGGTAAATCTATGCGGGGCACCTGCTGCACTTACAACATTTTCTTCAAGCATGATGCTTCCAAAATCATTAGCACCAGCATGTAGACATATCTGAGCAATTTTTTTCCCAACAGTAAGCCATGAAGCTTGAATGTTTTTAATATTAGGGAGCATAATGCGACTGATTGCAATCATTCTAATATACTCTTCACCTGTTGTTAAGTTCTGTACTCCTCTAATTTTTGTGAGTAATGTATCTACATCCTGGAATGTCCATGGGATAAAAGCCAAAAATCCTTTTGCACTTTCTGGTTTCCTAGCTTGTACTTCGCGAAGCTTTATCAAGTGTTCAAATCGTTCTTCAAGTGTTTCTACATGACCAAACATCATTGTTGCAGAAGTTGTGATATTGAGTTGATGAGCAGCAGCCATCACATCAAGCCATTCTTGCGCTCCACACTTTCCATTACTTACTAATTTACGTACACGATCAACTAATATTTCAGCTCCAGCACCTGGAAGGGAATTCATTCCCGCTTCTTTTAGTGCAATGAGTACTTCGGTATGGGTGGACTTTTCGAGTTTGGTAATATGAGCAACTTCAGGTGGACCAAGCGTATGAAGTCTAATGTCCGGGAACTCATTTTTTATTTCCTTGAATATTTTTGTGTAAAAGTCAAGTCCGAGTTCTGGGTGGTGCCCTCCTTGTAAAAGCAACTGATCTCCTCCCCATTGTAGTGTTTCACGGATCTTTTGCCTATAGGTATCCATGTCTGTAATATAAGCCTCGGCATGTC
>CANKGM010000117.1 GCA_947481355.1 Chitinophagaceae bacterium | reverse complement strand
TTCTTGTCCGGTATTGAAAAACAAGAGACTAGTTCCTTTCTGTATATTCTCCGGAAAAACGTTCAATTCTTCCATGACATCATAAATTCTGTCAACACCAAAAGAGATGCCTACACCAGCAATTCCATTCACTCCAAAAAGTCCAGTTAAATTATCGTACCTGCCTCCGCCACCAATGCTACCCATTTGAACTCCAATAGCTTTAACCTCAAATATTGCTCCAGTATAATAATTTAATCCTCTAGCTAGGGATAGGTCAACTATTATGGGTGTTATAGTTTGGTTGATGTTTTCATAAGTAGAGAGGATTGATCGTAATTCATTTACACCATCAAGTCCAATTGCGATGTTGCTGAACATTGTCTCTAGTTGGTGTAGTTTTTCTTTGTTACTTCCTGTGATTGAAATAAAGGATTCAACTAAACTCACCTGTTTTTCGTTTAATCCTCTAGTAGTTAATTCTTCCTTTACTTTTTCGAGACCAATCTTATCTAGTTTGTCAATGGCAATTGTAATTGGAATCATTCTGTCATCACCACCACATAGAGTTGCTAAAGCCGTCAATATTTTTCTATTATTTATTTTTAGTTCAACCCGTACATTGAGCTTTTCAAATACTGTTGCATAGATCAAGGCTAATTCTGTTTCATGCAACAGTGAGCTACTTCCTGCAACGTCTGCATCACACTGATAAAATTCTCTATAGCGTCCTTTTTGAGGTCTATCTGCTCTCCAAACGGGTTGCATTTGATAGCGCTTAAATGGGAAAGTCAATTGACCTTGGTTCATGGCAACATATCGCGCAAATGGAATAGTAAGGTCGTAACGCAATGCTCTTTCTGTAATGCCTTTATTTGTTTTGCCTTCTAGGATCGTTTCAAAGTCGATACGAGCTGTTTCTTTTTTTGTTGGGTTATCTAAACCATTATTCAAAATCTTGAATATTAATTTATCTCCCTCGTCACCATATTTTCCTAAAAGCGTTTCTGTATTTTCAACTGCAGGGGTCTCCAGAGGTTCAAAACCATATAATTCAAAAGTTGACTTTATGGTATTAAAAATAAAATTTCGTTTGCGTAAAACTGAAGCGGAGAAGTCGCGCGTACCCTGAGGCAGAGATGGTTTCATGCCGGCTAAGTTAATATTGTTTTGTGGAATTTAGTTCTAGAATCAATGCCTCACAGGCATGATCAATCAAATCGTATACTTCATAAAAGGCAGACTCTGATTTTGACCAAGGATCAGGTACATCCAGGTCAGTTCCTGGAAACGAGTAGTTCAATAAAAGGTTAACCTTCTTTGGGTCGTAAGATTTCTTAGCGATGTATTGCATTTCCCTCATCACATCTCCAGCCATGGGGATGATTAAATCAAAATCATCAAAATCTTTTGCTGTGAAGGGTCTTGATCGTTGGGAAGAAATATCAACACCATTTACTTTGCATACTACTTGAGACATGTTATGAGGATGTTCGCCATTGTGATAGCCATTAGTGCCTGCGCTATCTATTGTCCAGTTGAGCCCTGCTTCTTTGCATTTTTTTTGCAGGACACCCTCTGCAATCGGACTTCTGCAAATATTACCCAAGCACACCATCAGTATTTTCATTAATTCTTTTTTGTAAAGTTACGTATCGGCTTGATTAAATATTTTCAAATTCCCACCAAAAAAACTACCTTGATGTGCTAAAACAATTGCATGATATACCGAATTTTTCTTTTGTTGATTTTTCCATTGTCTCTCCTTGCTCAGCATTCTCCTAATGCCAGTGTTCAAACTAATAACGCTGTTGAATTTATAAAAACGTTGAACAAAGACCAAAAAGCAAAAAGTACATTTCCGTTTGATGAAATGAATCGATACAACTGGCACTTTGTTCCATCTACCATGTCAGCTCGCGATGGGATTTCAATGAAAGACATGAGTCCTATTCAAAAGAAAAAGTTGAATGAATTATTGCATGTTTTTTTAAGCGAAAAAGGATACAATAAAACACAAGGAATCATGAGTTTAGAATATGTGTTAAAGGTATTGGAGCCAACGAATGATCATCGTGTACCAGAGAATTACTATGTTGCTTTTTATGGAGAGCCAGGTTATGATAAGGTATGGGGTTGGAAATTTGGGGGACATCATATTGCATTAAATTTCACCATGATAGATGATAAATTAGCATTTGCTCCTTTCTTTTTCGGGGCTAATCCTGGAGATGTGAAAGATGGTCCAAAAAAAGGATATCGTGCATTGAAGAATGAGGAAGAGTTTGGCTTTGAATTGTTAAACGCCTTAGATGTTGATCAAAGAAAGCAAGCCATTTTTGAATCTAATGCTTTTGCAGATAATGTGACTACTAATACTCCCCAAGCTAGTCCACTCGAGGAAGTTGGTTTAATGGCGCAGAATATGAGTTCTGATCAGAAAATCATATTGGAAAAACTCATAACTGCTTACCTCGAAGCGATGCCTGAAAAAATCGCCTTGTTCAGGAAAAATAAAATTCAAAAAGAAGATTTTGAAAATATTCGGTTTGGTTGGGCTGGTGAGACAAGAATTGGGGCACCCCATTATTATAGAGTTCAAGGAAAGTCCTTTTTAATTGAATTTGATAATACTCAAAACAATGCCAACCATATTCATACTGTTTGGCGTGATTTTAATGGAGCAGATTATGGACTTGATTTAATTCGAGATCATTATTTGCAAGGTCCGCATAAGCATTAGTGCTTTTTGATGCTGATTAGTATAAACTATATTAGTATACATTTTCAAGTAATTCACTGTCTTTTTTATTAAAACGATTGCATACTAATCTCTTCTTATTTCATAAATTGCAATTCATTCGTTATTATGGATACACAATCATTTCGTGATCGAGAATCAAAGCGTCAATCTGGATTTAAGGTAATCTATGATTTCACTATGGGCATTATTTGGTTCGGGGCAGGGGCGTTTTTTTTGCTCAATAAATACCTTGGTAATAACCTTGGGTTTGATTCACTTATTTCATCCATTTTTGGCATATCCTGCATCTGTTATGGGGCATTTCGTTTTTACAGGGGCCTGTCTTCTCGTAAACGATAATTTCAACTAGGGTTTTATTCACGCTTTTGCTAACTGCTAACTACTAACCTCTATTAAAGACATTAACACTATGGTAAAGCAAATAAGTTTCTTCATCCTCTTCGTTTTATTGCTTGCAGCCTGTTCAAAAAAAGGAAAAAAGCCAAGGGTATTTGCTGGAGATGATACGCTTACTAGTGGGATAATACATATTAGTGTTGATGAATCCTTTCAGCCAATTATTGATTCGCAGTTAAAAGTTTTTCTCTCACAACATCCAGAAGCAAAGATTATAGCACACTATAAATCTGAAGCAGAGTGCATTAAAGATTTGTTGAGCGATTCAACCCGAATGGTTATTACTACTCGTAGCCTCTCCGCTGAAGATGTTACTTTTTACAAAGACACTCTTGGTTTCCCTCCTATATTTGGACGAATAGCAACGGATGCCATTGCTGTGATTTTACATGAACATTCGCCTGATTCTCTTTTCTCTGTAGCTGACATTCGTTCAATGTTAAATGGGACTAGTGGATATAAGTATGAATTGGTAATGGATGGCGTTAAGGCGACTAGCACCGTTCGGTTTATGTTAGATTCTATATTAAGAGGGCAACCTATGAAGGGGAAGGTTGTTGCGGCAACTAGTTCTGAAGGGGTAATTAATTATGTTTCCAACCATCCTGAGGCTATCGGTTTCATTGGAGTGAGTTGGATTGGTAACAAGGAAGACTCAGCCCAACTAAGCTTTTTAAAAAAGGTTAGGATAGCGGCAATTCAATGTAATAAATGTGACAAGGAGGTATATGTGAGGCCTTATCAGGCAAATATTGCTACAAAGAGGTATCCGCTTCATAGAGGGCTTTACTATATACTCAAAGAAAACTATGCGGGCCTTGGGAAAGGTTTTGTCAATTTCTTAACACATGAAAAAGGTCAGCTTATCTTCCGAAGGGGGTATCTTGTACCCGATAGAATGGCCCTGCAAATAAGAAAGGCAAATGTTTCGGAATAAATGTTTGATTTCCTATTTTTACACACTTAATAATTCACCAAGATGTATAAAATGAAATTGAGCTTTGTATTGGTTTCTTTCTTCGTGACAACTATATTGTCTGCGCAAACCCTGCAAGATGGGCGTAAATTCTTATATCAGCAGCGATTTCAGTCTGCTAGAGAAACCATGGAGAAAGTGGTAGCGGCTGCTCCTACTAACCCTGAAGCTATCTATTGGCTTGCACAAGCATACTTTGAATCTAAAGATGTCAATGCTGCAAAGGAAGTTTTGAGGAAAGGGATGGAAGGTGCAAACGGTAGCAATCCATTACTATTAGTGGCCATGGGACAGGTTGAATTGATTGAAAAAAAATCCAACGATGCCCGTCAGCGTTTTGAGACAGCCCTTAGTCTTTCAAAAGGAAAAGACCCAGCCGTGTTTGTTGCTATCGGTAAAGCAAACTTAGAAGAAGGTGGGGATCCTGCATATGGAATTGAAAAAATCAAACTTGGAGTTCTTGTTAAGAACTTCAAAGATCCAATGGCTCATGTCTATATGGGCGATTTATACAGAAGATTAATGGACGGCGGTGGTGCAGTTTCATCTTATGAAAATGCATTATTAATGGATCCTAAGTTAGCAGTTGCCAAATATAAAAAAGCAAAAATTTACTTAACTCAAGGAAGTGATCAAAAAGACCTTTTTTTGAGTCTATTCAATGAGGCAATCACAGATGACCCAAGCTATACGCCAGCTTTGTATGATCTGTATGTGTATTATTATTTCCGCAACGTCAATGAAGCAACAAAGTTTTTTAATCTTTATAAATCTAACACAGATCCAGGGCCAGCCTTGGATTATGAGGAAGCAAGTCTTCAGTTTGCAGCAGGAGACTTTAAAAGCGCGATTGTAAAAGCAGATGCTCTCTTGCAAGTGCAGGGAGAAAAAGCGGATGCTCGTTTATTCAGATTAAAAGGGTATTGCTTTGACAAATTAGGCGATTCCATCCAGGCATTGAGTTTATTGGAAACATTTTTTAGTAAGGCGACTGCTGAACAACTCAATCCAGATAACTATGTGGTGGCTGCTTATAATGCTGCAAAGCAAAAAGCAGCACCTGAAAAAATAGACTATTATTTTACTAAATCGATTGAATCTGATACAATCTTGGCTAACAAGTTGGATTATGTAAAAAGGGCAGCTGATTTCTATAAAAAGGCAAAGAATAATGTGAAATCCGCTGAGTGGCTAACCAAGCTTTTGACCATCAATCCTAAGTTGAGTAAAGTAGACTTATACAATGCGGGATTTGAAAACTTCAAGGCAACTCAATATCAACGAGCTGATAGCATTTTTACAATCTACAAAACGCAGTTTCCAAATGAGGTGTATGGTCATTATTGGGCATTTCGGTCTAGATCAGTAATAGATTCTACCATGGAGCTTGGATTAGCTATTCCTGATTGTGAAAAATTTGTATCCATCGCTGAATCTGATACTGCAAAAAATAAAAGCACGTTGATTACAGCATATGGTTACTTAGCAGGGTATACTGCCAATGTAAAAAAGGATCTTGCTGGTGCTATAGCATACTTGGATAAAATCATCGTTTTGGATATGACCAATCAGGATGCTATTAAAAATAGAGAAATTCTGCAAAAAGCGCTAGTTCAGAAGAAATAGCGCGATTTTGCACCAACCTTACTGATATCACCGTCTTAATTAAGGGCGGTGATATTTTTTTGCCCCAATTCAGCTCGGCAGATAGAATACGGGAAAACCTCATTTAGTGCAATCAATTAGGCATAAAAGTTGCTATTTCTCATCTCTTTTGGCTTAATCGACAGGGCTAATTTATTTTTACAATCCACCTCCGTTTTCATACCTTTGCGGCTTCAAATAAAGCCCGATGATCAGGACCCTCTTTTTACAGTCTACAGCTCTCGGACAAGCGGCAGAAATCAATACGCCATCCAACTATTTTCCAATTGGTATTCAAATCATTTTTGCCATCCTTTTTGTGGCAGTAATGATTGGCTTGTCACATATCACTGGACCTAAACGCAGGACAGGCGATAAGCTTCAGGTATTTGAAAGTGGAATAGAACAGTTTGGTAACGCCCGCCAGCCTATGGCGATTAAATATTTTCTCGTAGCAATCTTGTTTGTTTTGTTTGATGTGGAGGTAATCTTCTTTTATCCTTATGCTGTGAATTTTCGGGGTCTCGGTTGGGATGGGTTTAAAGCCGTATTGATGTTTGTTGGGTTTTTTCTTGCAGGATTTATCTACATCATTAAAAAAGGTGCCCTTCACTGGGAGGATTAGAGTTTTGTATTGGGTAAACTATGAAGACTAGAATTTGTTAGACTTATAAAATATTCTTTATGTCACGTCCTGTTCGGTTTAATTTAAACGTTAAAGATTCCTCAGACCGTGGTATCAATCAGATAGAAATGACAGAGGGTCATGTGGGCGAAGGTTTTTTTGCCACATCTTTGGACAAGGTTGTTGGACTTGCTCGAAAAAATTCACTTTGGCCTC
>CANKGM010000116.1 GCA_947481355.1 Chitinophagaceae bacterium | reverse complement strand
CCTAAAATTGAGAAATTATTCGATTCGACTGTAATAATAGCATTTGGACTTATAATTTTCTTTGCAGGAACATTTTTCATTTTTATATTATCTCAAAAGAATTTTAATGATAACTCATTTTTGACTTCATATGGGTTTATTGTAGCATTTTTCAATATCATTAAAAACCTATTTATAATAATTGGGATATCAACTAAAAGCGACCTTGATTTTACGAAGAATAAAAAACTCCAAAATATCTAAATGCAGTTTCTCCAATCTATACCAACTTCTAATGTTTCAACTGTACTCTTTTTTGGTACATTAGGTATGCTTGTATTAGCGATTGGACTGGTTGTCTTTATTGTATTTCACCAACGCAAAGTCATTAAGTACCAGCAACAACTCCAACACATGGAGGAAGAGCAACAACAAATTTTATTGAACGCCTCTATTCGTTGGCAGGAAGAAGAAAGACAGCGCATTGCAGCCGACCTTCACGATGATGCTGGTCCACTTCTAGCTACAGCACGTTTGTACCTAAATGAAAATTTAGTTCACCAAGAGATGGCCGTTCAGCTTCAAAGCATCTACAATGCGAAACAAATCATTGACGACACTATTCAACTTATACGAAACATTTCGCATAGCTTAATGCCTCCTACCCTAAAAAATTTCGGTTTGGAGTCAGCTGTAAATGACCTATTCCAAAAAATTAGTGGCTCTGGTGCGATCAATGCTAGTTGCCGTTTTCACGATTATCGTGAACGTCTTTTGCCACAGCGAGAGCTTCTGATATTCCGTGTTTCGCAAGAATTGGTCAATAATATACTAAAACACAGTAACTCAAGTTTTATTCACCTCACCCAAAATATCAGTGAAGGCAAATTCTATATGCGCATTCATCATGATGGAAAAGGAATCACCCAGAGTGATATGGAGAAAATGAATAAGACATCTACTGGGCTTGGACTTAAAAACATTCAAAGCAGGATGAAAGTCCTAAATGGCAATATCTTATTTGAAAAAGATGCTTCTCAAACCTTTTACAAGGTCACAATAGAAATGCCAGTTTCTACTGAACCCAACGCATAAAACTTTATCTTTGCAGTAGACTTAAAAGTCAATTTCCAGTTGGTTTATGATGCTCAACCATCACATACCTAAACAACATTACTATGGATCTGATCAAAGTTGGTATTGCAGATGATCATAAAATATTTCGTAAAGGAGTAATCCTATCCCTTCGTCAATACACGAACTTATCATTTATAATAGAGGCAGAAAATGGTGATGATTTACTTGAAAAGCTTGCTACTGAAATGCCTGATGTTGTCTTAGTAGACTTAAGAATGCCAGGAAAGGACGGCATTGAAACCACGAAAGCAGTTAGCAAACTTTACCCCAATATCAAAATTCTTATCCTCACCATGTATGAAGATGAACGTTTTGTTTCGCATCTCATGGAAAATGGCGCAAATGGTTACCTACTCAAAAATGCAGATCCATCAGAAATTAGAAAGGCCATAGTCGAAGTAATGATCAAAGGATATTACTTGAATAATTTTGTCAATCGGGTTCTCCTAAAAAAATCAACCAACAAATCGATTCCATCGCTAAACAGTGAAATCGTTATGTCTGAGAAAGAAAAAGAAGTAATTCAACTTCTTTGCAGAGAATATACCGCCGCCGAAATAGCCGCTAAAATGGAAATATCAGCCAGGACAGTAGAATCCATAAAAGATAGGCTTATGGAGCGTTTTGGCACCAAAAACACAGCTGGATTAGTCTTTTTCGCAGTTAAGAATAACTTAATAGATTAATCCCCCCTCCTCAAATAGAAACTTCATCTCACCCTACCCCTATTTTATGCTAAATTTGTAAAAAAAACAGATGAGCAGGCATGGAAAGGTCATGGTAGCCATGAGTGGAGGGATAGACAGTACCGTTGCGGCATTAATGCTCAATGAACAAGGCTATGAAGTTATTGGCATAACCATGAAAACATGGGATTATGCAGCTTCTGGCGGTAGTAAAAAAGAAACAGGTTGTTGCAATATTGATTCTTTTAATGATGCACGCGCTGCGGCCGTCCATCATGGATTCCCACATTATATATTAGATATCAGAGAAGAATTTGGTGATTTTGTCATCGACAATTTTGTGGATGAATATATGGCAGGAAGAACGCCAAACCCCTGTGTCATGTGTAATACCCATATCAAATGGCGAGCGCTCCTAAAACGTGCCAATGCAATGGATTGTGGATTTATTGCGACTGGGCATTATGCGAAAACAAGAGAAGAGGATGGTCGGTTTATAATCAGCAAAGCTATTGATGAAACAAAAGATCAAAGCTATGTGCTCTGGGGGCTACAGCAAGATCTTCTATCTCGGACATTACTTCCCTTAGGAGGCTATCGAAAAACAGCCATTCGACAAATGGCACACGATTTTGGGTATCCAGAATTGGCAAAAAAGAACGAGAGTTATGAAATTTGCTTTGTGCCTGATAATGATTACAGAGGATTTTTAAAAAGAAATGTCGACGGCTTAGAAGAACAATTGAAGGATGGTCATTTTATTGATAAAGATGGTAATATCCTTGGTAAGCACAAAGGTTATCCATTCTATACTATTGGCCAACGCAAAGGACTTGATATAACGTTTGGAAAACCAGTATTCGTAACTGGCATAAATCCAGAAAATAATACCGTCGTGCTGGGTGAAGAAGATGATTTGTTGAAAGATGAAATGATTGTCAGTCAACTTAATTATATCAAGTATCCCGGAATCCAAGACGGCATGGAATCCTCAGTGAAAATTCGGTATAGAGATAGTGGAACCAATGCTTTTTTATTCAATGACCCTGCTGGTGTGCGTGTCTGCTTTCATAATCAAGCCAAAGGAATTGCGCCTGGACAGTCAGCTGTTTTTTATGAAGGTGATGATGTCATCGGTGGTGGAATCATACAACGAAAGCAGTATTCATAGTTCGCAATAAAACACCAAAAAAAACGTTGATTAATAGTCCAAAACACTAAAAATCAATGTGTAATAGAACTTTACCCCTTGTCTAAATCAGCCTACATATACGCCGTTTGCATACTTCTTTTTGTCGCCTGCCAAAAAGAATCTGAATCATTTCGCACAGAATATATTGCAGACTACTATCCCCTAAAAGTAGGCAACTACATACAGTATCAATTAGACTCTACTGTATATGTTAATCTAGGCACTGAAAAAGAAGTTCATAGTTACATCATTAGAGATATTGTAGACTCTATCATTACAGATAATCTTGATAGACCATCCTACAAAATAAAAAGAAGCATCAGAAATTTAATCGATACTTCAAAATGGAATGACTTAAGCTCCTATTTAGTAACATACGATAGTACTAAGTTAGAATACATTGAAAATAATCTGCGCTATGTCAAACTTCAAGAACCCATTAGCACAGACTTTACATGGAAGGGAAATACATTCATCAATACATCAAGTGTACCTGAGCTGTTATACCTAAACGATTGGCAGTACTTATATGAGGAAGTAAGGAGACCATATACTATCAATGGAATAACCTATACAGAAACAGTTACAGTTAATCAGCGCAATGATTCGTTGGGAACCCCTGGAGATAAAGAATCCTTTTTCGAGAAGACATATTCAAAGGAAGTTTACGCAAAAAGCATCGGACTTATCTATAAAGAATTTTTACACGAAGCCTGGCAACCTATCAATGTAAGTTCAAATTCTGGCTATTATGAAAGCAATAGTTATGGAATTAAATTAACAATGATTCGATATAACTATTAATATTAAAATGAGATTACCTATCATCCTGCTTTTTATGTTGGTGAACTCTATAGCCTTCGCGCAACATTCTCGATACATCATTGAATTTCGTAACAAAGAAGCAACTACCTATTCCTTAAACAATCCAAGTACATTTTTATCTACCTCATGCATTGAACGTAGAAATAGATTTAATATAGCCATTGATAGCACTGACCTACCCGTTCCAAATTCTTTCATAGACAGTATTCGCATAGCTGGAAATGTTGAAATCATCAATACATCAAAATGGCTTAATCAAGTACTTATCAAAACCAATGATGCAGAAGCATTAGAGAAAATAAGAAATTTTCCCTTCGTTAAAAATCAATTTGCTATTGCACAAAAAGCTATCAAGATTAAAGAGTCTGGCAGACTGAATATTGGCAGACCGATAAAAAAAGAGAAAAGTATAGAAACTTCACAGAATGTATCTTCTCTTGATTATGGCTATACAGGTCCACAGATAACCATTCATGAAGGAGAATACCTTCACAATAAAGGATTTCAAGGATCTGGAATAAAAATTGCAGTTCTCGATGCAGGATTCTATAAATACCAAAATATACATGCTTTTGATAGCTTACGGTTAAACAATAGAATTCAAGATACCTGGGATTTTGTTCAACAAAATAGTAGCGTTAACGAAGATGATGCTCACGGAATGTGGTGCCTATCTATACTAGCAGCAAACATACCTGGAACCTTTGTAGGATCAGCTCCAGAGGCAAGCTACTATTTATATAGAACCGAAGAAGTAGCAACTGAGTTCCCTGTTGAAGAACAAAACTGGGCAGCAGCGGCCGAGCAGGCAGATAGTCTGGGAGTTGACATTATTACATCCTCCTTGGGGTATAACCAATTTGATGACACCGTATTCAATCATACCTATTCAGACATGAATGGTCGAAATACAATGATTACACGTGCAGCTTCTTTTGCCATCAACAAAGGAATAATTGTTACCAACAGCGCCGGAAATGATGGTGCGAAAAAATGGAAATACATTGTTGCCCCAGCAGATGGCATTGACGTACTCACTGTTGGAGCAATAAATATTCTTCAAAAAGTTGCAGCATTTTCAAGCTATGGACCTTCTTATGATGGGCGTGTAAAGCCAGATGTAACTTCCATAGGTTGGAATACCTATTTAATTAGTAGTACAGGTGAAGTAGGAAGAGGTAGCGGAACCTCCTTTTCTAATCCAAATATTGCCGGATTAACCGCATGTCTATGGCAAGCATTTCCAAGATTAAGTAATAAAGAAATCATAAACGCCATAAGACAAAGCAGTGATCATTTTATGAACCCAGATGACCGAGTTGGATACGGCATACCAAACATGCACAAAGCATATACAATATTAGAAGCCATACAACAATCTAAGGAATTGAAAAAGAATCTTAAAAATGATAGGTTAAAAATATTTCCAAATCCCATTTCAAATCAGTTCAATATTTTCTATAAAAGTGATCTTGCTGGCAAAGTGAATTTTCAACTCTTAGATTTAAGCGGAAGGCTCATTCGAACAAACAGCTTTGAGTTAGTGAAAGATACATACCAATTGTTCTTGATAGATAATTTGAGTAGTCTATCTCCTGGAGAATATATACTGCGCTATAATGACGGCGTGAATAGCGGAAACATCAAGCTTCTAAAGTAAGTAATGCCGCGTAAAGTTTATCCCCTTGTACTTCGGAATCATTTTCTGCAAGCATGCCCCGCTTCAATAATTTAAGAGGTGTATCCTTTAGAATCAAATCAATAACTTGATCATTTTCGATTGTAAAAACAGAGCATGTGACATAAAGCAGAAATCCTCCTTTCTGCAAAAATGGAATTACTGTCTTTAAGATTGAGACTTGTTTTTGATGAAAAACAACTAAATCTTGTTCATCAAAATAACGAAGTGATTCAGGGTTTCTTACCCAAGTACCTGAACCAGAACAAGGCACATCAGCTAATATTAATTTAAACCCTTTCTTTGGTATACTTTTTATAATAATAGAATTGGCATCATTCGACTCAAGGTCTATATTGAATATATTCGCAGCTCTAATTTTTGCCTGCTTCAATCGAAGTTTTAAGTCAACCAAAATAGATTCCCTAACATCAGATACATATAAATCAGCCTTCTTGTAGGTATCATGCAGTAAAATAGACTTTCCTCCCCCACCGGCACAGGCATCCCACATAGGAAATGCATCATCGTTCAGTTCAGGTAAAAATGTCTGAGTCTGTTGGGAATTAAAATCTTGTACAACATAATCATTATTCACTTCCAACAGATTCTCCAAATTACTATGTCCATTAATCAATAAACAATTGGGATTTATTTCTTTGAAGTCAATGTTGGCCTCCTTTAATTTATTCATCACTACATCATACCTACCTGGTCTAATGCGAATAAAGAAAGAAGGTTTTATAAGATGTGATTTTCTAAACTGATCCGATTCTAATGCAGCATCTACTTGAGATGAAAAGGGGAAAATCTTAGTTTCATCAAACGATGAATAGATAGACTTGATGAAGTTTATTTTAAGATCAATTGAATTAGTCAATTCATCAATCCAACTTGGCTGTACTAAAGACAAATAACCATTGTCTTGTGAATGAGTAAGAAAGAAACCAATTTGCAATTGATCATCCAATGTATACTTCTCAGCAGACTTGCCAATTCGGAAAAAACCGTAACAGAAATCTGAAATAACTTTCCTGTCTCTTGATCCAAATTTGTGATGCTGCTTAAAATATTTTTTTAAATACGCAGCAAAGGGTTCAGCATACTTATACGAAGCTAGT
Organism: Chitinophagaceae bacterium; assembly: GCA_947481355.1. Taxonomy (GTDB): domain Bacteria; phylum Bacteroidota; class Bacteroidia; order Chitinophagales; family Chitinophagaceae; genus Pollutibacter. Next base: position 18 of record CANKGM010000116.1, on the reverse strand, counting down.
AAGGCTGATGCTGTTTTT
>CANKGM010000115.1 GCA_947481355.1 Chitinophagaceae bacterium | reverse complement strand
ATCATACCCTGTGTTAGCATTAAACTCTTCTGATCAACTCGAGTTGAATTATGATGACCTGGATGGAGGTGTTAAAAACTATTACTACACCTTAACATTATGTAACGCAGATTGGACACCAGCTCAACTTAGTTATTTTGATTATGTTAGAGGCTACTCACAAGTTAGATTAAATACCTACCGTAATTCTTCCATTTCACTCACACGGTATACGCATTATCAAGCTACATTGCCTGATCGAAATTGCCAACCCATTAAGTCCGGAAATTATTTATTAAAAGTCTTTTTGAATGGAGATACTAGCCAATTGGCTTTTACGAAGCGTTTCTTAGTAGTAGACACTAAACTTAGTGTAGCTGTTCAAGTAACACAACCATATAATCAAGAATATTTTCAAACGCACCATCGATTTCAAGTTCAAGTTGATACACGAAACTTTGATGTGCGCTACCCACAGCAGCAAATTCGTGTTGAGATTCTGCAGAACTACCGTTGGGATAATAAGCTCACACTGACTATGCCAACCTTTACTCGTCAAGATTTACTTCAATACAGTAATGAGAACGAGATGTTAATGCCAGCAGGCAAAGAATTTAGATGGCTAAATCTAAGAAGTTTTAGGTTGCTCGGAGATCGAATTTCCAAACAACAAAACACGGATAGCAGTTTTAGTCTTTTTGTAAAGGAAGATCAATCTCGGATGCCTAAACAATATTTCTTTTACAAAGACATAAATGGCCTTTTCGTAAATGAAACGATTGAAACAATCAATCCATTATGGAATGCGGATTATGCTAAAGTTCACTTTTCTTATAAACCAACTAACGATCTGCCTCAAAATGCCGGTGACCTTGTAGTGTTTGGGGAATTAACGAATTATGGAAAAGACCCAGAAGCTAAGTTGGTATACAATCCTCAAAAAGGAGTTTACGAAACAGATCTTTTCTTAAAGCAAGGTTATTACGATTATCAATATGCTGTGAAAGAAATCCAGTCTGGTTCTGTTCGATTTAATTCTTCTACAACTGAACAGAATGCATGGGAGACTGAAAATGTCTACTTAATTTTAGTCTACTTTAGGCCTCTTGGTGGGCGATATGATGAACTTGTCTCGGTTCGACAAGTTAGTAGTCAATTCAATAGGGGACTTCGTTAAGTTAATTCATTTCGTTTATCATTTTTTCCTGCAGGCGTACATTTAAGTTTTCACTTATTCGCTTTAAAAAAAACCGTTATCTTTGCATCGGCAGGTCTTACACGACCAGCTCCTGCTGAACTCCCCCAGGACCGGAAGGTAGCAAGGGTAGGTGGTTGAGCGGTGCGATGTAATAAACCTGCCATTTTTTTATTCCCAAATTCATCTCACATGAAGTTTTTCATTGATACTGCTAATCTTTCTCATATTAAGGAAGCTCACGATTTAGGCATTTTGGATGGTGTTACCACCAATCCTTCATTAATGGCAAAAGAAGGTATCAAAGGGGAAGAAAATATCCTAAAACACTATGCAGACATTTGTGCATTGGTGGATGGAGATGTTAGTGCTGAAGTATTGTCTACTGATTTCGAGTCAATGGTTGCTGAAGGGAAAATATTAGCAGCTATTCATAAAAATATCGTTGTAAAGGTTCCCATGATAAAGGATGGTATCAAAGCAATAAAGTGGTTTACGGATCATGGTATTAGAACCAATTGTACTCTCGTATTTTCAGCAGGACAAGCAATTCTTGCAGCAAAGGCTGGTGCAGCCTATGTTTCACCTTTTATTGGAAGAATTGATGATAGCAGTTGGGATGGTATTGCATTGATTGAACAGATTTCTCATATTTTTTCAATTCAAGGTTTTGACACCGAAATCCTTGCAGCATCTATTCGCAACCCTCTACATATTGTAAGGTCTGCAGAAGCAGGCGCACATATCTGTACATGTCCACTTGATTCAATTATGGGCTTGCTAAAACATCCACTCACGGATATCGGTTTAGCAAAATTTCTCGAAGACGCAAAGAAGATGTAATCTGATTTGTGTTAAATGAGACTTTTCTATTAGTGTAATCTCTATTTTGTTATAGGTTCCACCAATAATTAAACTTCAAAACAAGGGCCCTGTTCTTCACATTGAAAGGGTATGGGTAATAGTTATCTGTATATACTATGAAGAGATCTGATGCTGGCTTATATCGCCATTGAAAGCGTGTATTGATATTGATATTTTTCTGCTGATTATTATACTGGATAAACGTTGTAAAAAATAACGTATTTGTGAACGTCACGTCAATTCTCGGTCCAACCAACCAAAATGTATTCTTGTTCCAAGGCTGAGGTAAAATAATGTGATTATAGCTTGTACTAATGGCTGCACTGAGATAGGGCTGTAGTCTATATCCAAAGTCTGTGCTTATAAAACTTCTACTTCCATGTGCATAGTATCCACCAAAACGAGTAGCGATTGCATAAGTGAAAAGTTGTTGCGGCTTTGATGTAAATTCTGTACCTACTGCATTCCATCTGTGTTTGCTACCAACAGAGAGTGTATCCTTTCCGAAATTAGTCGGGTCAAACGGTTGAAGCAATTTGACATAATCATAGGAGACCCACTGTGTAAATGTTGCTTGATTGCGCAAGTTCAAGGTATACGACATATAGGTTGTATTGTCCGTAAGCTTGAGCTGATCTGTGTAATAGTTATATGTAAAAAGCTTTATCGATTGACTTGTAATTTTTTTATTTCTATTGAAAAAAGTCCATGATGCAGCAGGACTTAATTTAATATAATCTTTTCTAGGAACATAGCCAACCTCTGCATTGTATTGCCTACCAACATATTCCTGTTGCCAGTTGAATGTCCATTTTCTACTGTTGTATTGTAGATTGGCGGCATGCACCCAATCTTCTTTGCTGGTTGATTTTGAAAATGACTTTAATAACACAGCCTTTCCTGTCCACAAATTATTTGGAGAAGCTAAATTGTATTCTACTCCTAGATTTCGATTGTAAGGATTACTAAAGTAAGCGGGATCTTTTTCATCACGATGTAGAATTTGATCTCTATTTACAAATAGTAGTCCAATATTGGATCTAGCAAAAACCCTTCGTTGTAGTGCAAGCACTGTGTAGTTTTGGGAAGGAGTTAATTTTGAAACCACCCGGTCTGTTTGCATGTTCAGTAAACCCAATCTCCAATCCTTATTAATTTTTCCACTTAGGCGAGCACCTACTTGAATAGGAGCATTAAGTCCAATCCTTCTTGAAAAGAATGGTCTAATGGTAGCATACCCAAAGTTTGAAAATTGATCCCCATTTTCTAGAAAAAATTGTCTTTTTTCAGGAAAAAATAATTCGAATCTATCCAGGTTGGTAACCTGCCTGTCAATTTCAACCTGGGAGAAATCAGGGTTAACTGTTAAATCAAGGTTCAATGCGGAATTCACCGCTATCTTAGCATCTACTCCAATTTGCTTCCTGTATGAAGTAGGTTGATGTTGTTCATGGTCCATGCTCCCTCCAGCTAATACATAGGGGATGATGGAAACATTTCGACCAGCCTCAGGAGGTGCGTCATCCCAAATAAGACTTCCTGAATAAGCTAAAGCAGAAGTTGAAAATTGCCTTGGAATAGGGGTCCATGTTGATTTCTCAGCAACGGTAATATCAAGGCGGCTAAAATTCACCCCCCAGCTTTTTATTCCTTGTTTGTATCGAATTGTTTTAAACGGAATAGATGCTTCCCATACCCATTTGTCAGGATAGTTTTTAACTTTTGAAGACCATTTGTTATCCCAGTTTAAATCAACTCGTGCGCCTTCATACATTGTACCATCCCATTGTGCGCCTGCTGCATTTGAACCAAAACTAAATCCGTTAGTTTGATCATCAAATGGATCCATGAATAAGAGGAAGTTATCATTTTTGCCAAAGGCAAAATCTCTTTTTAAGGATTCAACCATATAAGGTTGATTAGGTTTGTGATAGCATATAGCAATGATATATATATGCTTATCATCAAAAGTCATTCTCACATCAGTCCTCACATTGGCTTTACTGGTATCGTTTGGCAACATCATAAAAAAATCCGAAGCGAGTTCTGCTTTTTGCCATGCACTATCTTCCACACCATCTATAACAATACCGATTTCCGATTTTTTTATATGGTACTTAAATGCCGCATTTTTTTTCTGGGAAAATAATGCTGTAGGCAGAGCAATAAGTATAATTATAAATTGGAATAAATATTTTTTCAAATCTTAAAATTGACTGCTTGAAACTTTTCTAATTTAATGATAAAAAAAAAGGACAAATATTTGTCCTTTTTCTATGTGTACTTTTATATTTTATGCAACGGCTTGTTTTACAAGCGCTGCCGCTTCACTTAATTGAATGGCACTTTGAACTTTTAACCCACTTTCATCAATCAATCGTTTGGCTTCAGTGGCATTGGTTCCTTGAAGTCTTACGATGATTGGAATATTTATGTTGCCTAGATTCTTATACGCTTCAATAACTCCTGAAGCTACTCGATCGCAGCGAACGATTCCTCCAAAAATATTAATCAAAATTGCCTTTACATTTGGATCTTTCATGATGATTTTGAAACCAGCTTCAACAGTTTGTGCATTAGCCGTTCCACCTACGTCAAGGAAGTTTGCTGGTTCGCCACCACTTAGTTTAATCATATCCATTGTTGCCATCGCTAACCCCGCACCATTTACCATGCAACCAACATTGCCATCTAATTTTACAAAATTCAAATTGAATTGTCCAGCTTCAACCTCGGTAGGATCTTCTTCAGAAATATCCCTCATAGCCAAAAGATCTGGATGTCTGTATAGTGCATTTTCATCTAGATTCATTTTGCAATCTACTGCTATGATTTTATCATCAGACGCTTTGAATAGGGGATTGATTTCAACCATAGAACAGTCAAGTCCAACAAATGCATTATATAAGTTTGTAACAAACTTGACCATATTTTTGAAGGCATCACCTGATAACCCAAGGTTAAATGCAATCTTTCTAGCTTGAAAAGGAAGTAAGCCACCTGCAGGGTGAACCAATTCTTTGTGTATTTTTTCAGGTGTATCATGTGCAACATCCTCGATGTTCATTCCACCTTCGGTACTGTACATGATTACATTTTGACCATTTGTTCTATCGAGTAAAATGGACAAATAAAATTCTTTTCTTTCTGATGGTCCGTCGTAATACATATCCTGGGCTACTAGTATTTTATTTACTAGTTTTCCTGCTGGTCCAGTTTGAATTGTCACTAAGGTTCCACCTAATATCTTTTCAGCAAACTCTTTAATGTCATCGTTGCTTTTTCCAACCTTAACTCCATTTATGCCAGTCTCATTAACAACACCTTTGCCTCTTCCCCCAGCATGAATCTGTGCTTTCACAACTGCAAATTTGCTGCCAGACTTTTCTTTAATCTGCTCATAAGCGGCTAATGCCTCATCAACGCTGCTGCAAGCAACACCCTCTTGAACGGGTACATTGTATTTTTTGAGTAACTCTTTTGCCTGGTATTCGTGAAGATTCATAATCTAAAAATATTTATGCAAATATAGCATAGCGATTCCAATTCTTCAATGCTCTTTGAATACTTATCTAAATCAAATGGTAATTTATTTAAACTAGATCTACTTGAGGTTAATTAAAAAAAAAGAGCAGGGAATACCTGCTCTTTTAAAAAGTACTCAACTAAAAGACTATTTAGCTTGATTTTCTGGGCGTAGGCTTCTTACTGTTTTGCCTGACTGCCACATTTCGCTATCTCTTAATTCTTTAAGTTCAAGGTCAAGTTTTTCACGATAATCTGATTGTGAATTACTGTCAATACTGCGTTGACTCTCTTTGCCTGTTGAAACGCTATCGTACAAGTCATTGAATACAGGCAATGTAGCATCTCTAAATTTTTTCCACCAATCAAGTGCACCACGTTGAGCAGTAGTTGAACAGTTTGCATACATCCAATCCATTCCATTCTCAGCTACCAATGGCATCAATGATTGTGTTAATTCTTCAACAGTTTCATTGAATGCTTCTGAAGGGGTATGCCCTCTTTCACGAAGCACTTGGTATTGGGCAGCAAAAATTCCTTGAATGGCACCCATTAGAGTTCCTCTTTCTCCAGTCAAGTCACTGAATACTTCTTTTTTGAAATTGGTTTCGAATAAATATCCGCTACCAATAGCAATTCCTAATGCAACAACTCTGTCATACGCTTTGCCAGTGGCATCTTGGAAGATAGCAAAACTAGAGTTCAATCCTCTACCTTGTAAGAACATTCTTCTTAATGAAGTACCAGAACCTTTAGGTGCAACTAGAAATACATCTACATCTGTCGGAGGAATAATGCCAGTTTGTTCTTTATACGTAATTCCGAAACCATGTGAAAAATACAATGCTTTACCAGGGGTAAGATGCTTCTTCACTGTTGGCCATAATGCAATTTGTGCAGCATCACTCAATAGATAGCAAATGATAGTACCTCTTTCTAAAGCTTCTTCTATTTCAAAAAGTGATTCGCCAGGAACAAAACCATCTTGCACTGCCTTATCCCAAGATTTTGAATTTTTACGTTGTCCGACAATAACATTTACACCATTCTCTTTTTGGTTAAGTGCTTGTCCAGGGCCCTGTACGCCATATCCGATAACGGCTACTACTTCATTTTTCAACACT
>CANKGM010000114.1 GCA_947481355.1 Chitinophagaceae bacterium | reverse complement strand
TTTTTTTGTAGGGTCTATGGTGGATATTTTTGAATCTTGAGAGAAGGTGATAAATGCTGCTAGGATAAAAATGAGTGTCATCAAAATCTTTTTCATTCTGTAATTCTTTTAGAGTGTAAAGTTATTGAATAAAATGCTTAGCCGTCCTATTGAAATATCATATTGATTGAATTATGTTATTGGATTAGTTATGAGCAATTTATTTTACATTATTCAGCGCTACTCCAAAGTATATTGTTATTATTTTTATGTATTTTAATGTAAATAACATCCTTCAATGAGACTGCTTAATCCTAGTATATATTTCACAAATACACTTTCATCTATAGTAAAAGGTATTTTGGCTTTTAGTTTGTTTGGTTTTATAGCCTGTCAATCTAGTCATGTTTACGTACCACCCACCGTCAAGTTTACTTTGTCAGAATCACAATTGCCCGCATATGAAAAAACGATTGACCACAAAGGGTTAATAAATACAGTCCAAAAAAATACAGATGAGTCATTTAGAAAAGGCCAAATGATTTATAATAAAGTTTGTTTTACTTGTCATGGTAATCCCGTACAAGAGGGATCTATCCCTAAGGCTTTTAAGTATTGGAAGGACAAATTTAAAGTGGGTAAAGATCCGTATTCAATATACCAAACATTAACAAGAGGATATGGTTCAATGCCTGCACAAACGCATTTAACACCCATTGAAAAATATGAGGTAATCCACTATATACGGGAAGAGTTTTTGTTGAATCACAATAAGGATGAATATTTTGAAATTGATTCAGCGTATTTAGGAAGTATACCAGTAGGTAATTCAAAAGGTCCAGATCCGGTTGATCAACAGCCATGGACTGAAATGGATTATGGTAATTTTTTAATCAATACCTATGAGCTTGTCGATTCAGGCGCTGCTCCTAGGGAAATTTCTCCTGGGCCGTCACCTCTTAAGGATGAAAATTTAATTAATGCAAATTTTGCCTATAAGGGTATTGCAGTTAGACTTGATGAAGGCGCTGGTGGTATTGCCAATGGATCTTCATGGATGATCTTTGATCATGACCTTATGCGAATTGCTGGTGCATGGACTGGCAAAGGGTTTATTGACTGGGAAGCTATTTTATTTAATGGGCAGCATAATATTTCTCCTAGGACAATAGGTAATCTTCATTTTTCTACTCCCGTTGGTCCGGGTTGGGCTAATCCTGCTACTGGATCCTTTGCGGATGATCGATTTCAGGCATCGGATAAAAGACGGTTTGGTCCACTAGCACGTTCATGGACACAATATAAAGGCCTTTATCGATATAAGAATACAGCTATCATTTCTTATACTGTTGGCAATGCATCTGTATTAGAAAAGCTTGGTCTTGAAGGGAAACCAGATGCACCCGTTTTTACACGAACATTGAATATTAGTTTATCTACAACACCACTTAAAATGAGGGTGGCTACGACTTCTGCGTTGGTTTCATTAGTAGGCGATGGTGGAACCTTGAAAAAAGATAATGGGTTTTACGTACTTGAAATACCCTCATCAAAAGCAGTGATGATTAAATTACTCATCTCGAGGTCTAACAATAAATCCTTCACACAATTTTCAACTACTTCTCCTAAGCCTGAAAATCTATCAGCATATACCAAGGGAAGCCCAGCTCAATATGCGCAAAAGCTAATAACATCTATAGTAAAAGGAAATCAGGATAGTGTATTTCAGGTAGATAGGATGGAATTGCCTTACCATAGTCCATGGAAAAATCAGCTTCGTTTGAGTGGAATAGATTTTCTAGCGGATAAGAATAAAGCAGTTATTTGTTCTTCTGACGGGGATGTTTGGATTGTTGAAGGTGTATTGAAAACAGAGGGAACTTTATCTTGGAAAAGAATTGCATCTGGTATGTTTCAGCCTCTAGGCATCAAGGTGGTTGATGGATCTATTTATGTAACGTGTCGAGATCAATTGGTTAAACTACATGATTTGAATGGAGACGATGAAATTGATTTTTACGAAAGCTTCAACAGTGATCATCAAGTGACGAATCATTTTCATGAATTCGCCATGGGTTTACAAACTGATAAGGAAGGCAATTTTTATTATGCAAAAAGTGCCCGTCATGCAAGACGTGCATTGGTTCCACAACATGGCACGCTTTTGAAAGTGAGCAAGGATGGACAAACAACCGAAATTATAGCACATGGTTTCAGGGCTGCAAATGGCGTATGTATAAATCCTGATGGTTCATTTATTGTAACAGATCAGGAAGGACATTGGAATCCCATGAACAGGATTAACTGGGTTTATCCTACTGATAGATTTTATGGAAATATGTTTGGATATAAACCCTCATCTGATAGCTCCGACAAAGGCATGGAGCAACCATTGGTTTGGATTGAACGCGATATAGATCAATCGCCTTCTGAGTTATTGTGGGTGGATAGTAAGAATTGGGGTCCATTGAATGGAAGCTTATTGAGTTTTTCGTATGGGTATGGAAAAGTGTTTATTGTACCGCATGAAAAAGTAGGCACTCAAATGCAGGGTGGTATTTTTCAATTACCTATACCTAGGTTTTCAACCGGAGTCATGCGTGGTCGATTTAATCCTGGTGACGGGCAGTTGTATGCATGCGGATTATCTGCTTGGGGCTCTACACAGGCTGATTTAGGTGGATTTTATAGAATTCGATATCAAGGTGAAAAGTCAATCATCCCAACCGGTTTAAATGTAAAGTCTCAGTTTATTAAAATCAGTTTTTCTCATCCATTAGATGTAAAAAATGCTACTGATGTTTCCGCGTATAAGGTGCAAACATGGGATTTAAAGAGATCAAGAAAATATGGATCTGATCATTATAACGAAAAGGTTCTTCCTGTTACAAAGGTTCAATTGAGCGAGGATAGAAAAGAATTGAAGTTATTTATTTCAGGAATAAAAGAAACTTGGGTCATGGAGATTGGTTATGATTTCATAGACTCCAAAGGGAAACACATTAATGGCTTGATTCAAAATACAGTGAATAAGGTTGGGGAATAATATCTTAATGCCTAATAAAGATTGATAATATAGATTGAATTTTTATAAGTTAATATGGTCCTCTATAAATTTATTGGAAAAAATCTTGATTTCATTTCGAACTCTTGCAAATTCATTTTTTATTTCTTCTTCAGTGCCAATTGCTTTAGCAGGATCTGAAAAGTTATGATGAAATTGTAATGCGCGACTTGGGAAGTAAGGACATCTCTCTTTTGCATTATCGCAAACGGTTATGATAAAGTCGAAGTCAATATCCACATACTCTAATACATTGTTCGATGTATGATGAGATATATCAATACCGTCCTCTAGCATTGTTTGAACAGCTTTGGGATTAACGCCGTGCGTTTCAACTCCTGCGCTATATATTTTTGCTCTATCCTTTGCGAAGTATTCTAGGTAGCCGTGTGCAATTTGACTTCTACAGCTATTCCCTGTGCATAGTACTAATATATTTTTCATGCAGTATATTTAAAGTAGTATTTAGCAGCATCCTGAACCCGGAGCGCATTTTTTTTCAGTAATAGGTTTTTCTGCATAAACTGTAATGCTAAAAATTCCCGATGAGCCCATCTTTAATGATAGAATTTCTTCAGGACTTAAATAATTTTTTAAAATATCATCTGGAATGGTGATTACTTTTTCCTTTTGGATGGTGATATTTTCAAATCCATTGGACTGAATCAATTCTAGATAAACTTCTTTCTGTATTGCACCCGAAACGCAACCGGCATACATTTCAGCATCTTTTCTTAACCCAGCGGGTAGAGCTCCTAATAATACAACATCACTTATACTGAAGTGTCCGCCTGGTTTTAACACTCTATAAATCTCTTTTATTACCGCGTCTTTGTTTGGTACTAAATTTAATACACAGTTGCTTACGATTACATCTGCTGCATTTGACGTAATCGGCATTTTTTCAATATCACCTTGTCTAAATTCAACATTATTAAATCCTCTTACTTCTGCATTCTGCCTTGCTTTGTCGATCATAGCAGGAGTGAAATCTATTCCAATGACTTTACCAGTTTCACCTGCTTCATGTCTGGCTATAAAACAATCATTTCCTGCGCCGCTACCCAAATCGACTACTACATCTCCTTTTTTGATTCTAGCATATTCGGTAGGCAAGCCGCATCCTAGTCCGAGATCTGCATCAGCATTGTAGCCTTTGAGGGTTGAATAGTCATCCGACATGATATTATAGACTTCAGTTGAACATCCTCCGGCTCCACAGCATGACGACATATTCGTTTCTTTATCTTGTAAGGCGATTTCACTGTATTTCTTTCTTACAATTTCTTTTAGTTGTTCTTCGGTTGGCATCTGTTTATTTTTTATCTGTTAATTATGTAGATTAATCAGCAACATTCTGATGTAGTTGGTTTATATTTTTCAAAGAATAATCCTAATTGGTTCTTTGCCTTGTTCCATTCTTTTTGATCAATACAGTAGCATACAGAAGTACCCTCAATATCTCCCTTGATTAGTCCAGCTGATTTTAATTCTTTCAAGTGTTGAGAGACAGTGCTTTGAGAAAGTGGGAGTTCATTGACAACATCTCCACATATACAACTCTGTTTTTTAATTAGCAGGTTAAGTATCGCAATCCTTGCAGGATGCGAGAGTGCCTTGGAGTATTTGGCTATTGAAATTTCCTGTAATTTATATTCCTGTATTTTACTTGCTCCCATGTTAATCGCAATATTACGATAAAATATCACCACTATTGAAATTGAGCTATTTAAATTATTGTTAATGCTTTAAAAATCAGTACGTTTATGGTACCAATAAAACCTATTTTATGAAAAGAAATTCTGGAATATTGAGCATACTCGTGGTAGCCCTTTCTATGGGAACAGCCTGGGCGATACGTGGGCAGTTTGGACATGAGCATGGAGCTGCATGGGCAGGAGCAATAGGCTCCTTGAGTACATTGTTGGTGATGAAAAGGTCGGATTGGATTAAGAAAGGGTTATATGTGACTTTAGCTGGTGCATTGGGCTGGGGATTAGGTGGAATGATGAGTTATGGATTATTGGTTGGTTATGGTCATGGTAATGATTACGGGAATGTATTATATGGCTTAGTCATGTTATTCTTGGTTGGTGGACTTTATGGGTTTATGGGAGGTGGATTTTTTGGAGTTGCCCTTTCCGATACAAAGCGAAATGTTGTTCAGTGGGTAAACTTAATACTTGAAATGACCGTTGGAGGAATAATATTTTACTTTTTCCTAGTTGAACAATTTGATTGGCATGTTAATCCTCCGCGTTCTGAAATTTGGGCTGTCTGTTTAGGGATTTCAGTTGCTTTAGCATGGAATATGATACGTCATAAAAATTATGCTGCATTGAGGGTTGCCATATTTACATGTTTCGGTGCAGGTTTTGGTTTTGCGTTTGGAAATTTTTTGCAGGTTTTAGGACGGGTGTCTGAAATCCATTTCAATTTTTGGAATGTAATGGAATATTCGCTTGGATTTTTTGGTGGAATCGGTTTAGCCTATGGCACATTCACTTCTAAATGGGAACAAGAAGCACAAGATGAATTTGTAACAACTAAGCAAATTTTCTCATTAGTGATGTTAGTGGGCATTATTCCTTTCATTATGTGGCAACAGAATTTTGAATGGGATCGAATTCAAGAAACATTTGTAAAGCTTATATCAAGTGATGATTCAACTTTTTATTTATGTGTACAATGGGGTTCGTTGTTGTTAATATTACTTATGGCGATCTATTGGATTGCTAGGTTTAAGAGTTATTCAGAAATAACTTATTCCTCATTATGCCATTTTTTCTTTGGACATTGGTTGTTGTATATCGCTTTAAGTTTTATCATTACAGGAGCATTTGTCAGTACATACAGACCTGAACAGTATTTATATTTAGTTAATTATGCTATTGTGTTTTTATTGATTAATAAAGTATCTCCATCTTTTACTACTCAATCATTTCAATTTTCACGTTATGTAAAAGGTTTTGTATCAATTTTAATAGCCATTATGTTGTTGTCTTTCATTCTGATTCATACACATGGTGAATTCAAGGGTGCTCATAAGCGATTTGGAGAGATCCCAGCCATAGTGGATACAATTGGTAAAAAGTAATATATGCTTTCTGTTTAAAAGCGAGTATTAGAAAATAATATCCTGATAAGTAGTATTTTATTGCTCATGCCATTTCCTTTAATGATAATTGGGTAAATTTGATACTTGAACTTTATTAGCTATTTATTTCGATGAATTATTTTATTTATAATCCTATTTCCGGAAATCATTCTGCTAGAAAAAAGAAGAAACTTCTGGATCTAATTTCCTCATACCCTGATAATATTGTTTTTGAAACAAAACAACAAGGCGACGAAATAGTATTGGCTAAAAGGGCTATTGAACTTGGGGCTAAATGCGTAATTGCTGTAGGGGGTGATGGTACGATTAATAAAGTAGCTTCAGTTTTAAAAGGTATTGATACCCCGTTGGGAATCATCCCAATTGGCTCTGGAAACGGTCTAGCGCGGCATTTAAGTATTTCAATGAATATTAGAAAGGCGTTGTCTACTGTTATGAAAGGCTCCTGCATTTCTATTGACAGTTGTTTTTTAAATGATCAAGTATTTTTTTGTACAGCGGGACTGGGTTTTGATGCACATGTAGCGAATACGTTTGATGCTCGAAAAAAGAGGGGTTTGTTAAATTACATCATAGCT
>CANKGM010000113.1 GCA_947481355.1 Chitinophagaceae bacterium | reverse complement strand
TTTATAGAACAAGGATTCCAAAATCAACATAGTGGCTGGATTGAAGTCATTTGCGGCTCTATGTTTTCAGGGAAAACGGAAGAATTGATTAGGAGATTGAATAGGTCGAAAATCGCCAATATGGAGGTAGCTATTTTTAAACCTGCATTAGACACCCGATACCACGAACATCAGCTGGTTTCGCACGACGCAAAAAAAACCAACGCAATACCCGTTGAATCAGCCATTGAAATCCTCTCAAAAATAGAAAATGCTGATGTAATCGGTATAGATGAAGCACAATTTTTTGATGACCAACTTATTGAAGTATCTGCCCAATTGGCTAAAATGGGAAAGCGGGTTATCATAGCAGGACTAGACATGGATTATCTAGGAAACCCATATGGGCCTATGCCGGGATTATTAGCGACTGCAAATTTTATCACAAAATTACATGCGGTATGCATGAAATGCGGAGGCTTAGCCGGATATTCATATCGAATCACCAATCAACACGAACAATTAGTGTTAGGCGAAAAACAACATTACGAAGCACGTTGCAGAAACTGTTTTCAACTTTAAAATCAACATTTATTTTGCACCCATACAAGCAATTCTCTGCATTACTCAAAAAGGAAATTCTCCTTGAATTAAGACAAAAGCATGCGCTTTATGGGATGATGCTATACATTGCCTCAACTATTTTCGTACTCTACTTAACACTAGGAGATGCAGAGGCAGAAACATGGAATGCCCTATTTTGGATTACACAACTTTTTATCTGTATAAATGCTGTTGCAAAAAGTTTCTTACAAGAAGCAAAAGGTAGAATGCTCTATCATTTTTCTATTACCACACCATCCGCTTTTATACTTTCGAAAATTGTCTATAATGTTTTATTGATGGGTATCATGAATGTCATCAACTTAATTTTATATACAGCCTTTTTAGGAGACCCTACAACCTCATTCTTAGCTTTTGTAGGAATTAGCCTTCTTGGTTCAATAGGATTAAGCCTTGTATTTACGATGTTGGCAGCTATCGCCTCTAAAGCAATGCAACAAGCTTCCTTAATGGCAATTCTTGGATTCCCAATCATCATTCCCCAATTAATGTTATTGGTTAGATTATCAAAAACTGCCTTTTCGGAAATATTTAGAGATGGCGCGCCGTTACAAGTCATTTTTCTATTACTAGCATTAGACCTATCTGTTATTTTATTGGCTGTTATTTTATACCCCTTTTTATGGAAAGATTAATAGAAGGGCCTAATTTTGTGAGCATACTGTGAACTCACTCAGGATCACCAAAATAGTTTCATCAACACATTTTTAAAAACAAACGAATTATGAGGATTGCCTGGTGGAAAATTGCATCAATTATATTACTCTGTTATGCCGTTGTAGGAGGTCTTCTTTTGCCTGTGCCTGCTTTATCACAGCTAGGTGAAACAATTCGAAATCTATATTTCCATGTGTGCATGTGGTTTGCCATGATGATACTGTTTACCATATCCATCATTCATAGCATTAAGTACCTAAATAGATCCGATTTACGCCACGACATAAAAGCTAAATCGTATGCAGCTGTAGGAACTTATATGGGATTACTCGGATATTCTACTGGGGCAATTTGGGCTAGCTTTACCTGGGCCGATCCCAATAACCCCGCCTACGCATCATTCGGATCCATCATGAGAGAACCCAAATTAATTGGGGCTGCAATGGCCTTGCTAATTTATGGCGCTTATTTTATTTTAAGAAACTCTATAAAAGACATGGATCAACGTGCTAGAGTTAGCGCAGTCTATAATGTTTTCGCATATACTATGCTGTTTCCATCAATCTGGATAATTCCAAGACTTTTACCAAGCCTTCATCCGGGACAAGAAGGAAATCCTGCATTAAACTTCAATGACATTGATGCTCGAATGAGAATGGTATTCTACCCTGCTGTGTTGGGCTGGACTTTACTAGGTGCATGGATAACTACATTAAAAATTAGAATTGAATTGATTCAAGAAAAAAAAATATTATCAAATGAAAAGTAAAATCCTCTCCTTCCTTTTATCAATGGGAATACTGACAACCAAAGCACAACAAACAGCTCAAAAAGCTACTACCATGGCTGATGAAATGAGAAGCAATGGAAAAATATTTGTCGTCGTAGCAGTACTATTAACCATTTTAATTGGGTTAATCGCTTATGTGATTCGGATTGACAAAAAAGTTTCTCGATTGGAAAAAGAGATTAAACAAGAATAATACTTAATTAACAACACACCTAACCCAACACCACCTCCCATGAATACCGAATACAGTTTTTTTGATGCCGTTTGTGAATCATTTGACAAAGCAGCGAAATATACCAAATTTGATAAAGGCATTTTAGAACAGATAAAACAATGCAATAGCGTTCTAAGAATACACTTTCCGGTTAAGATTGGAGACCAAATTGAAGTAATCAAGGCATACCGCGTTCAACACTCTCACCATAAACTGCCTTGCAAAGGCGGGATACGATTCAGCGAGATGGTTAATCTAGATGAGGTCATGGCTCTCTCAGCACTCATGACATATAAGTGCGCTATTGTAAATGTACCATTTGGTGGTGCCAAAGGGGGCATATCCATCAATCCCAAAAAATACAGCGAGCGCGATTTAGAACGAATCACCAGACGATACACCAGTGAACTAATCAAAAAACGATTTATTGGTCCGGGCGAAGACGTTCCTGCTCCAGATTATGGAACAGGAGAAAGAGAAATGTCATGGATCCTAGACACCTATATGGCCATGCATCCAGGTGAGGTTGATGCACTAGGCTGTGTTACAGGTAAACCCGTGACCCAAGGCGGTGTAAAGGGAAGAAAAGAAGCAACTGGTCTTGGTGTTTTCTTCGGCATCCGTGAAGTATGCAACAATGAAGAGGTGATGCAAAAAATTGGACTACCCAAAGGTATCGAGAATAAAAAAGTAATAGTGCAAGGACTTGGAAATGTGGGTTACCATACGGCTAAATTTTTT
Organism: Chitinophagaceae bacterium; assembly: GCA_947481355.1. GTDB lineage: Bacteria > Bacteroidota > Bacteroidia > Chitinophagales > Chitinophagaceae > Pollutibacter. The sequence continues at coordinate 3,768 of CANKGM010000113.1, read as the reverse complement.
CAAGAAGGTGGAGCCATTATTGTTGGAATTGCAGAATATGAAGGTTCTATCTACAATGAAAAAGGGTTAGATGTTGAAGCAGTTGTTGCCCATAGAAAACAAACGGGGTCAATCCTAAACTTTCCCGGTGCGCAAAATTTTGAAAAAAACACAGATGCAATAGAAGCATCATGTGATATATTAATTCCTGCTGCACTAGAGAATGTAATTAATTCATCTAACGCCAATAAAATTAAAGCCAAGATTATTGGAGAAGCCGCAAACGGACCCCTTACTCCTGAGGCTGATGAAATCCTAAATCAAAAAGGCGTACTCATTATACCAGACATGTACCTTAACGCTGGTGGAGTAACTGTATCGTATTTTGAATGGTTGAAAAACCTAAGCCATGTGCGATATGGACGGCTTGAAAAAAGGTTTATGGAAAACCAAAGCACTAATATTCTTGCTCAAATCGAATCCATGACTGGAAATAAAATCCCAGATAATCAACGAAATTTGTTGATTCACGGACCTGATGAAATTGATTTAGTAAGAAGTGGCTTAGAAGACACGATGATCAAAGCAACCAACGAAATATTAGAATGTTGGAAGGCGAATCCAGAGATCAAAGACATGAGGACGGCAGCATTCGTTGTAGCTATCAATAAAGTAGGAACGAGCTATGAAGAGCTTGGAATATTTCCTTAACCTGAAGTACTCCTTATATATGGGGGAATGCCGGCAGTGCTGATAACCATTTTTCAGTTCCTTGCGATTTTTCTGCAGCAAAACAAATATTGCCATTCGTAATCACAACATACGGCACAGGAATGGCTAAATTATATCGAAGCACTTGCATTAATACAGACTCATCAAGTGGAATTTCTTGTGCCTTGCATTCAATCATCATCCAAGGTTGATGAGAACGATCATACACTAAAATATCAAATCGCTTGGAAAGCTCGCCCACTTGAATTGTTTTTTCAATCGAAATGAATGAAATAGGAACACCTTTTTCTTCCATCAACCACTTAATAACATTTTGACGAACCCACTCTTCAGATTGAAAGATCACCCATTTATTTCGGACGGGGTCGAATAGCTGGGGCTTACCCTCAAAAGTCCGGGTTTTAAAATTGGGTTTCGAAAAACGCATAGTAATCATACCTGCAAGATAATAGCTAATTAAAGACTTCACAAGTAAGGCTGAGTTCAACCTAAATCCAAACTCCTGCTCAAATTAAAAAAAGTCTTAAAAAGGAAAATTCACTTAAAAAGGTGGATAACAATATCCAGAACTACCTTTAAAACGGTATTTTTTCATTAATTTTGCTCCTTCAAAATGCCAAAAACAAATCTGGTACCGTAAGATCAGATTTGGTACGTGGACACTCTTTCATAGAGCAACGGGATTTGTTTTCAGGCAACAAAATAGAAAACATGAAATTATCCCAATTTAGATTTGACTTCCCGCTCAATCTCATTGCACAAACTCCAACAAAACGTAGAGAAGACTCAAGACTTATGGTCGTGCATAAAGATACTGGACTCATCGAGAATAAAACCTTCCGTGATGTCTTAGACTATTTCGAAGAGAAGGATGTGTTTGTAGTGAACAATACAAAAGTATTCCCTGCAAGAATGTACGGTAGAAAAGAAAAAACAGGAGCGAAAATTGAAGTTTTCTTGCTAAGGGAACTAAACAAACAGAACAGACTTTGGGATGTCATTGTTGATCCCGCAAGAAAGATTCGTGTAGGAAATAAACTTTATTTTGGTGAAGCTGACGAGTTAATTGCAGAAGTAATTGATAATACTACATCTCGTGGCAGAACAATACGTTTTCTATTTGAAGGTTCTGATGAAGATTTTAAACTAATCCTTCATGCACTTGGAGAAACTCCATTACCAAAATACATCAAGCGCAAGCCAGATGAACTTGACAAAGAACGCTATCAAACTGTATTCGCAAAGCATGAAGGTGCTGTTGCAGCGCCTACAGCTGGACTTCATTTTTCTATTGAGCTGATCAAAAGACTTGAAATACAAGGTATCCGTTTTGCTGAAACAACATTACATACTGGATTAGGTACATTCCGAACAATAGAAGTAGAAGACCTCAGCAAACACAAAATGGAAGCGGAGTATTACCAGGTGGATGAAAATGCATGTAGAATTGTCAATAAAGCAAAATCTGAAGGACATAGAATCTGCTCTGTTGGAACAACAACTATGCGTGCATTGGAAAGCACATTTACCGCAGACAAAATGTTAAAACCTTCTGAAGGATGGACAAACGTTTTCATTCATCCTCCTCATGAATTTTCTATATGTGATTCATTGATAACAAACTTTCATTTACCAAAGACAAGCTTGTTAATAATGGCCTGTGCATTTGCTGGATATGAGTTGACTATGGAAGCGTATAAAAAGGCTATCAAAGACAAATACAGATTCTTCAGCTATGGCGACGCCATGCTAATTATTTGATTTCATTCCTAGATTTAATCTAGTCCAAAAATTCCTTTGTTAAGTAACTGAAGGGTTTCATTCCTTTGCTCTGTAGAAACTAAAATGGATACATTATGGGCACTACCCCCATAACTTACCATATTGATATGGACAGAGGTTAAAGAATCAAACAATTTAGTAAGCAAGCCGTCTTGCTGAGTCAACTTGTTTCCTACAACAGAAACAATAGTTTGATCACGTACGATTTCAAGCTCACCAAGCGGAGCAAGCTCTTTTGAAATCTCATCAAGATGAAGAACACTGTCTATGGTTACGGAAACAGCCACTTCTGATGTCGTAATCATATCAATCGATGTTTTGTATTTTTCAAAAACTTCAAAAATCTTTCTCAAAAAACCATAAGCGAGCAACATTCTACTGCTCTTTATCTTAACCATTACGATACCATCTTTGGCAGCAACAGCTTTTACCCCGATAGAGTCAGCCTCCTTGACAATTAGAGTGCCTTTTGCATCAGGCTCCATTGTATTTAATAATTTAACTGGAATATTGAATTGTTGTGCAGGCCAAATAGATGCAGGGTGTAAAATTTTTGCACCAAAATAAGCAAGCTCTGCCGCTTCATCGAAACTTAATCGCTCTATTGCACGTGTTGATTTTACTATACGAGGATCATTATTATGCATCCCGTCGATATCCGTCCAAATCTCACATACACTTGCGTTGGCAGCTGCGGCGATTAACGATGCTGAGTAATCGCTTCCCCCACGCTTTAAATTATCAACCTCACCTTTTGCATTTCTACAAATATACCCCTGAGTTATAAAAAGTGTTGCCCCGGGATGAGCATTTAAGGTTTTAGCTAATTTCTCCCTTATAGACAACACCTGAGGCTCATCATTTGAATCAATCGCCATGAAATCTAATGCTGGAAGGAAAACATGATTAACCCCAATTTCTTCAAGATACAAGCTAAATAATTTCGTACTCATAAGTTCGCCTTGCGCAAGAATATCTTTATTGAGCGCATCATTGAATGATATCTTAAGTATGATGTTTAAAAAATCAAAATGCTCGTGAATTACTTTCTTAGCTTTTTCACGCATTTCCTCCTTATTCAATAAAGCGATGATAAAACGATCATAATGTTCAGACAGTTGATCTATCAACTCCTTGGCCCTAGGCTTATTGCCAGACGCCATTGCATCACCAATACCAACCAATGCATTTGTTGTGCCACTTAACGCGCTCAACACAACAATTTTTTCTTCGCTATCTTTTGTGATAAGATCTTTTACTTGATGCATTCTCTCA
>CANKGM010000112.1 GCA_947481355.1 Chitinophagaceae bacterium | reverse complement strand
GTGAGATTTCTGAGCTATTCTGCTGCAACAGCTTTTTCAATTGTTTCTATGTCAAATTTTCGCATTTGCATAAATGCGTACATTGCTTTTGGTGCGGTTTTGGGATCACTCATCCATTGACCTAATTGAGCGGGTACAACCTGCCATGAAATTCCGTACTTGTCTTTGCACCATCCACATTTGCCCTCTTCACCCTCAGTGGTAAAGGCATTCCAATAGTGATCAATTTCTTTTTGGTTTTCACATGTAATGACAAATGAAACTCCCTCAGTGAAGCTATTTTTATGTGCTCCATTAAGAGCCATATAGCGTTGATCGTTTAATGAAAAAACAGTAGCAATTGGGTTGCTGGATAGAATCTTGCTGTTTGGAAAAATTTCACAGTAAAATGCTGCGGCTTCTTTTGCTCCTTCTGTAAACCAAAGGCAGGGATAAGGTAAACTTGTCATAAATGTGTTTAATACTATTTGTGTCTTTAAAAAATATCATTTTCATCTTAGGATATATCTAATCCATGATCATAATAGACGCTAATTGGTCAATTGAATCCCATAAATTTTGCAATCGTACATTTTCATTTTCAGAATGCTGATTATTATCGTGATTAACTAAGCATAAATTAATGACTTTGGCATTGAGGTGTTTCTCAAAAAGATACAGAGGCAAACTTCCTCCTGATGTTGGTTCTAATAGTAGTTGATTATTGGTGGCGGATTTCACTGCTTTTATAACCTGCTTTGAGATTGGCAAATCTAACGGTGTCCGCTGTGCATTATATCCTCCCTTTACGATTTTTAATTTTGCAATTTTCGGATTCACCTGACGCTCTTCATCAGTGGGGTCGCGATCTAATAATAAAAATCCTTGTTCAATAACATGCTGTTTTAATAGCTCGATCTGCTTCAAATAATCAGTGCCAAGCACCTGGCGTAAATCTAGTGTGGCTGTAGACATTGTCGTGATTATGTTACTTGCATGATCTTCTACATCTGCACATTTAATCCCATTAATATTTAATGATGGCCACTCATATGTTTCAAAAAGTGTTTTACCTCCTCCCTCGGGTTTATTAATCCCTAATTCTTTTTTCATTTGTATATCAACAGAAGGGATAGCATTAAATGCCTTTTTTTCTGATGCTGTAAATGGAATTACATCATCATAGTATCCTTTTATCATTACTGTACCTTCATCATCCTTCATGCTTGCTAGTAATTTGGACATTAATAGACAAGGATTGGGTGCCCAATTGCCATAATGACCACTATGCAGTGGACGCTTAGGTCCATAAACAGTCAGGTCAACATTCACATCCCCTCTAACCCCAAAATCTATCATAGCCAATCCGGATTGGTGTACAGGGCCATCTCCAATCAACCATAAATCAGCCTTTAGCAAATCTTTGTGTTTGTCAAGTATTTCTCCAAGATGCAATGATCCAATCTCTTCCTCACCCTCAAAGAAAAATTTAATGTTATTTTTCAGCTTCACTCCACTTTTAACCAATGCATCATATGCATTGATGATGGTCATTACTCCAGCCTTATCATCTGAACTACTTCGACATGAGATTCTCCATTCTGAATCGAAGTGTTTACCATTGGTTGGAAATGCTATAGCTTTCCCAGACTTTTCAATAGATTTATCCAATAAAATTGGTTCATATGGTTTTATTGAAGGATGCCATTTTTCAGGACTCACAGGTTGACCATCATAATGCGCATAAAATATGATTGTTTGTGTAGCTCCTGGTACAATTACTTCACCATATACCACTTTTGGTGATTCCTTGGTATTTGATTGGAGCAACTTTGTTTGAATGCCTCGTTTTTTCAACATGGATTCTATGAAAAAAGCATTCTTATCTATGTTGACTTTATCCAATGCATGATTTGGGATTGATAGCAGTTCGAAATATTCTTTAAGCATATCGCCTTCATGCAATGAACGGTATTGTCTTACTTTTTCAACAGATGTTTGTGCACCAGCCATTTGGTATGTAAAGAGAAGAATGGCAATAAGTAAATGCTTCATTTATTTTTTTTGTTGGATAAGATGATATTAGATAGGACTCATGATTTAGTATCAAGTTCTTTTAGTTTATTTTGAAAATAGGAAGACTCTGGATAATATTTCAATGCCATTTTTAATACTTTTCTTGCTTTCACCGGATCTGGATACCTGTCAGGAGAAGTAAGATAATGAACAAGTATCTCAAAAATATCTTGAGGTGGATTCATTTTTAAACCAATTTTTGACTCAATATCTTTAAAATGAGACTCAATTAAATCTGGATCGTTCATATAATCATAATGGCTTTTATGATATCCATCAAAAATAAAAAGAAGACCATTGTACCAACTTAACATGGGGATAGAAGAATGATCCGTGTTTGGGATGTAGTCTACTTTGTATTGTATATTTTTTAACGAGGCCTTCTCCATGGCTTTACCAATATTAAAGATTGCATTGGTATGAAATTGAAGGCTACCCCCATAATTGCTAGAATCAATAACGCTTACATAATACTTTCTCATTTTATCAGTAGGCATTTTTTTAAGAAATTCAGGCGCCTCATTAACATACTTTGCTCCGTCCCACCATAAACTAGGGTCTATTGAAATGACAGCATTGAAAATGTCAGGATGCTTCAAAAAAGTATAGGTAGATGTTAATCCTCCCAGTGAATGTCCAACATACAAACGATAGGGGTTAGTTCTGTAATTTTTTTCGACATAAGTAAATACTTCTTCTTGCAAAAATTTCAAGAATTTTTCACCTCCTCCGCTTTCTTTCATCATGAGTTTTTGTTCTGGTGTTTTTGCTTCATCCCCATTTGGTTGCTTTGTAGATGCATTGGGAGTAAGGTCCCGAAATCGCTTTTCGGTATCCACTCCAACGATTATCATTTCCGGAATTTGATAATTTACATGGTCTTTTTCACTCATAAAACTTACGACTCCAGTAATAGGAAAAAAAGCCGTTTTACCATCTAAAACATACATAACTGGATATGATTGGGCTGTCCCTTTTTGTTCATTATAGGAAGCAGGAACCTTTATCCAGATTATTCTATCTTCAGCCATGATGCGTGAACTGAAATCTATGCGAACGCCGTTTTCTATCGGAGAGGATTTAAATTGTTGTGCTACCGACATTAATGGCAATAGCATTAAAAAGAAAATTATTTTTTGCATATAAATTTAGAAGATTAATTTTTGGGTTCAGAAAAAAATTAAATTAATTATTCAAGTTATCAATTTCCTTTTCGAATTGTTGCTGTATTTTCCATGAGGCCATGCCAGCCGTTCCATTACTCAATGATATTAGTGTATACCCTTTTTGTAAATCACGCACCATGTTATTTTTAAAACCATTCCAACTACCAGAATGGGAAACTTTCTTTCCCGATTCATTAATAATCCATCCAAAGCCATATGCCATTTTCGGTTTTTCATCAACAACAACAGGCGTATAGGCTTGTTGTAATGTTTCTGGTTTGAGTACTTTGCCCTTTCTTAATGCCTGATCCCATTTCAGCAGATCGCCCACCGTTGAATAAATATTTCCATCCCCTACAACTTCATCGAGGGAAGTAAGATCAAATGAATTCCATTTTCCATCTTTGTATCTCATTCCATAAACCCTGCTCTTGGGCGAAATAGACATCTTCACCGTTTGAACATAGGTGTGTTTAAGACCCAATGGTTTGGTTATTTTATTCTTTAATAATTCAGAGTACGACATGCCACTGATTGATTCTAATACAAGGGATAGAACAGCATATCCAGTATTGCAATACTTGAATTTTTCACCTGGCATTGAAATCAATGCTGGTTTGTGCTGAACAAGGAGATCTAACAATATATGATTCCCTATTGTATCGTTTATGCCGAGAGTGTCTTTTACCCAATCAAAATATTCGATCATACCATGTGTGTGATTAAGCAAGTTCCTGATGGTAATATTTTTATATGGGAAGGTGATAACGTACTGGCTAACATTATCATCAAGTTTCAATCGGCCGTCTTGCACAAACATCAATATCATTGACGATGTGAATGTTTTTGAAATAGAAGCAAGATTGAATGCGGATGAGGGTCTAAGTTTCTTTTTGGAAGTACTATCTGTGAAACCAATACTTTTTTCATAAAGTGTCACACCATTTTTTGCAAAAAGAATATTGCCATTGAATTCATTTCTTTCATTAAGGCTATCAATTTTTTTATCAAAATTTTCTATGATCTCTTTTAACGATTGAGCATGCAAAACTGATGATAAGGTAATCAAAACTAAAGTGCACTGGAATGACTTAATGATTTTGATAAAATTTTTCATAAAAATTTGAAAAAGTAATTATAACGTCAAACTTAAACAAAAAGATACAATAGACCTAAATCAAGTATTATAAAACCAAGTCATCATTTTAGATGGGGTTTTCAATTGTGCTCCCTTTTCCATCAAAAAATATAATATAAAGCGATAATTGATAATTTGTCAACTAAAAAATCAAAATTCAAAAAGAGGGAATCAAAGTAATCTTATACATTAGTTTTTCTGTCCAACAAATCTAATTACTGATCCTATTCCATTATGGTAAAGTCCTTCATTTAATTCAATCTCCTGTTCTACTAATTCAATAATTGTATAATTTGGAAAATCTGATTTTATTTCGTCAACTGAAAATAAGCTTTCAATATCTTTCGGGCCACCCACTTTTTCATTTTCCGTCACATAATCTATATGTTTTTTACTAAACGATTCAAAGATGACTGTTCCGTTTTTCTTCAAATAGCCATCAAATTTTTTATTGTATAGTGATTTAATGTTCGCCGGAAAGTGTGCGTAGATAAGAGCAATTGCGTCAAATTGTTCACTTTCAAAATTTAATTTTTCTAATTCTCCAACTTTATAGTCGATGGTTACATTATTTTTTTCGGCAAGTTTCATTGCTTTATTTTTCCCTTCATTACTTATATCAAATGCAACAACATTCCAACCTAGTTTAGCTGCAAAAACGGCATTTCGTCCTTCACCCTCTGCAGGAAAAAGAATTGTCCCTACAGGTAATTTCATTAATTGATCTCTTAAATAATTGTTTGGCTCTTCACCATAAGCAAACTCTTCTTTACTATATCTTTCATTCCATCTAGAGGTCCAAATGTCATTTAATTTCTCGTTCTCATTCATAGTAATCGTTGTTTTCTGTTTTCTGCATTTTAGTTGCTCAAGAGTTAAAGGATCGGACTTACTGAACATTTAGAAAAATGATTTTATTAGATCTCTGAATATAAAGAATAGAAATACCAATACCCCCACGATTACTTCATTTTGATACTTTTTAAGAAATTGAACTAGCTTATCCATAAAACATAAAAGTTAGGCATTGAAAGTATTCCTTTTTAACAATATTCTTCCTAAAATAGCGAAGCATGCATCATGAACGCTGCAAATGAATCACTATTATGTATTAGGTATTTAATTTTCAATTTCAGTTCTATTTTTCTTGTAGAAGATTAGTGCAAAAACTAAAATAAATAACATGATGTGCAATAATGTTATGGAATAATAGACAAAATAAGAAACCTGAACTTGAGGTACCGGCATTTTTTGGATTAAAAGACCAGAACCGATATTTCCACTTGAGAAAATAAATGACTGTACTATGTTCCATCCAAAATGCATTCCAATTGGCGTGTACAGTGAATTTGTTTTGTAATATCCTAACGCATAAATGTATCCTGCCGAAAATGTAATCAAGAATATCCAGAGCATTTTTATTGGGTCATTAAATACTTCATATGTAAACCAATGATATATCCCAAAGGCTAAGGCAGAGATTAAAATAGCTTTTGTGCCGCCTAACCTTTCTATTAAAATAAAGAATATTACTCCCCTAAAAATCAGTTCTTCATACATTACAGATTTGATATTATACCAAATTGCATTAAATGTTTGTTGCCAAATCAAAGAGGAATTAATGATCCATAATTCTTTCGCAAATAGAATTCTCAGACAAAATGTTATAGAGCTAATGATGGCTGCGATAACACAAAAAAGCACTAGATTTTTAATTCTTTCTTTTGATGGTTTTAAACCCAACACGGAAAGATCATTATTTTGTATCCACTGAATTAAGAAATAAGATATTATGAGTTGAATTAAAATTCCAAGCATGTCAATTTTTTCTCGATTATTTTTTAAATATAATATAAACGGTTCAACACACCTAACTCAATGATGGGCAAAGAAAATGCCATCCCGATTAATCGGGATGGCTTGTCTATCGTGTATAATCTTTTCTACTGGTTTTAAATAACGCAGACTTTACTCAATAATATCAATTTATATTTTATAGGTTTTTGATACCCATATTGAACAAAATGAAAGCATATATATCTGACTCCAGTTCAATTATTTTTGATATCGGCTTTCCTGCACCATGACCCGCATTAGTTTCAATTCTTATTAATAGCGGATTATCCGAACTGCCTGATTCCTGAAGATGTGCAGCAAACTTAAATGAATGTGCAGGTACAACACGATCGTCATGGTCTCCGGTGGTGATAAGGGTAGCAGGATATTTCACAGATGATTTTACATTGTGAACAGGAGAGTAAGTTAAAAGATATTCGAGCATTTCTTTGGAGTCGTCGGCTGTACCATAGTCATATGCCCAACCTGCACCTGCTGTAAATTTGTGATAACGTAGCATCTCCAACACACCTACTTCCGGCACAGCAACTTTAAAAAGTTCTGGACGTTGTGTCATGGCTGCCGCAACCAGCAAGCCGCCATTTGATCCACCATTGAT
>CANKGM010000111.1 GCA_947481355.1 Chitinophagaceae bacterium | reverse complement strand
CCTTTATTTGAATAAAATCTAAAAAATTGTTACAAAAAGCAAATAAAATCTAAAACCTTGGCAGGCATTCGAATAAATTTACGAAAAAATGGTTTAGAATTTTCAGATAGCACCAAAAATTAAAAAAACACTACTTTTTTAACCAACTTTTTCTTCTATGTAGCTGCTGATGGGCTCGCAAGTGCAAATCAGATTTCTATCACCATAGGTGTTATTTACACGGGCAATACTTGGCCAAAATTTATTGGTCCGCTGCCTTTCTGTTGGAAATGCAGCTTTTTCCCTTGTATATAGCCTATCCCAGCTATTTCCACATACTGTTGTTTGAGTGTGTGGCGCTTTTTTCAATACATTTTCCTTCTTGTCTGTCAGTCCAAGTTCTATTTCTTTTATTTCATTTCTAATCGAAATCAGTGCATCACAAAATCGATCAAGTTCGTCTTTATCCTCACTCTCAGTAGGTTCAATCATAATAGTACCCGGTACCGGAAAACTAAGTGTTGGGGCATGAAAACCATAGTCCATCAATCGTTTTGCCACATCCTCAGCTTCAACTTCAGCCGATTTCTTAAATGGCCTTAAGTCTACTATAAATTCATGCGCGCAGGTGCCATTCGTTCCTAAATATAAAATATCATAATGCCCTTGAAGTTTTGCACGCATGTAATTCGCATTGAGTATAGCATATTCGGTGGAAGCTTTAACTCCTATTTTACCAAGCATACGGATATAACCATAGCTTATGAGCAATATGCTCGCGCTTCCAAAAGGAGATGCGCTTACTGCCTGAGTTTGGTTAAATGCCGCATCAGTTTTGCTGTTGTTGATAGCGTGACCTGGCAAGAATGGAGTCAAATGAGATTTTACACAAATAGGACCCATACCAGGTCCACCGCCACCATGTGGAATGGCAAATGTTTTATGTAAATTAAGATGGCATACATCAGCACCAATTAGTCCAGGTGCCGTTAAGCCAACTTGCGCATTCATATTGGCACCGTCCATATATACTTGTCCACCGTGTAAATGCACAATTGCAGTTATGTCTTTTATGGTCTCTTCATACACTCCATATGTACTTGGATAGGTAATCATGATGCCGGCAAGTGATTCACTATATTGATTTGCTTTTTCGGTTAGGTCATTAATGTCTATATAGCCATTCTCTAGTGCTTTTACTACCACAACCTTCATTCCAGCCATTACAGCAGATGCAGGATTTGTACCATGCGCAGATATAGGAATGAGCATCACATTGCGGTGATGGTCTCCTCTAGAAAGATGGTAACCTCTTATAGCCAATAGACCTGCATATTCTCCTTGAGCACCACTATTAGGTTGTAGACTGCATGCATCAAACCCTGTGATGTCAGAAAGATAATCAGAAAGCTCATTTAGTATTTGAGTGTAGCCTTGAGTTTGATGTGATGGAGCAAAAGGATGAATTTGGCTCCAGCATTCCCAACTTAATGGCATCATTTCAGAAGCAGCATTTAATTTCATTGTACAGCTACCCAACGAAATCATGGATGTGTTCAATGAGAGGTCCTTGTTTTCTAATTGCTTTATATAACGCATCATCTTACTTTCACTATGGTAGCTATTGAAAACAGGATGTTCTAGAAAGGGGGATGTTCTAGTGAGAGAAGTAGGGATATTATTTAAGTAATCGTCTTGTGAAACAATAAAGGAGCCTTGTCCTTTTTCATCAAAACAACTTAGTAATGATAACAAATCACTGCTATTAGTGCATTCATCAAAACTCAATCCAATATGCATCTTGTCAATTAATCGAATATTGATCTGTTTCTCTTGAGCTATTTGATATATCGATTCTGCCTTTGATGTTACAATGGTGATGGTATCAAAAAAAGATTCATGTAAAAGTTTGTAACCACCTGCTCTCAATGTTTTCGCAGCAGCTTGAGCAAATAAGCTGGTTCTAGTGGCAATCTTTTTTAATCCAATTGGTCCATGGTAGACTGCATACATAGCAGCCATGTTCGCTAATAAAGCTTGTGCCGTACAAATATTCGACGTTGCTTTTTCGCGTTTAATATGTTGTTCTCTTGTTTGAAGTGCCATCCTTAACGCTCTGTTTCCATCTGCATCAATACTAACTCCAATTATTCTACCTGGTATGTTTCGTTTGAAATCATCCTTAGTGGCAAAAAAAGCAGCATGTGGACCGCCATTTCCTAGCGGTACACCAAAGCGTTGAGCTGAACCGCAAGCTACATCGGCACCTAACTCACCTGGTGACGTTAAAAGGGTTAATGAAAGTAGGTCGGTAGTCATAACAACATACGCCCCTATACTATGAACCTTATCAATAAAATTTCTGTGGTCGATTAATCCACCTTTATCATTTGGATACTGCACTAATGCACCAAAGTAAGTTGAATTAAGTACTACATCTTCTGTATTTCCTAGTACAATTTCAATGCCTATTGGGTTAGCCCTGGTATAAAGCAAATCAATGGTTTGAGGAAAACATTCTTTGTCTACAAAAAACTTTGGACGTTCAATATTATCTTGTTTGTTAAGCGCATTAAAAAACATCGCCATAGCTTCTGCCGCTGCAGTTGCTTCATCCAACAAAGAGGCGTTTGCAATAGGTAGTCCAGTAAGATCAGACACCATTGTTTGGAAGTTCAATAAACTTTCCAATCTTCCCTGTGCAATTTCAGCTTGATAGGGAGTGTATTGCGTATACCATCCTGGATTTTCGAAAATATTTCTGAGAATTACACTTGGCGTGAAGGTTCCATAATAGCCTTGGCCAATGTAATTTTTGGCAACGATATTTTTACTTCCAATTGTTTTTATGTGTTGTAGATACTCAGCTTCACTCATGGCATCTGGGATGTTCAACGCCTCGTTATTTCTTATATTGGCAGGAACAGTTTTGTCTATTAACTCACTTAAGCTTTTAACGCCAATTAGTTTTAACATCATTTCTTCTTCAGCAGTCGTAGGGCCTATGTGGCGACTGCTAAATTCCTTTTCCTGTTGCTCAATTAAATTCATCGGTTAAAATTGGTATGTTACAAATCAGAGATAAAATGAGTAATTATCAGGGTGCAAATTTAATTATAAGGATTGAGTTTAACCCTCATTTGTGCATTATAAAGGCCAAATGTGGATTAATTGGTGAAACAGTCCTGGCTAGCACTTATTTTAAGAAGAATGATTTGGCGTAACTTTGAAATATGTCTGATGAATTATTGGAAAATTGGGAACAAAAGTCTAAGGAAAGACAAAAATTGTATAAAACATTTCTTGGACGAACGCATAAAAATGACATTATCTATAGCTTGCCCGATCTACATGAAGAAGCTTTTGAAAAAATAGACTGCCTTACCTGTGCAAATTGTTGTAAGAATTTTTCTCCACGATTTAAACCCCCAGATCTTAGGCGAATTAGTAAGGTTGTAGGCATGAAGGAGAGTGAGTTCATTGCAACCTATCTTAGAATGGACGAAGAAGGTGATTATGTCTTAATTACCAAGCCATGTCCTTTCCTAGGGGAAGATAATTTTTGTTCAATCTATGAAAATAGACCATCAGACTGTAAGCGATTTCCGTATACAGATGAAGATGTGTTTGTTAAGCGTCCTTCCATAACCCAAAAAAATTCGACGTTCTGCCCAATTGTTTATTATGTAATCGAAAAACTTATCGTTGAGGTTAATGGGTAAGCTTAGTACTGTATTTTTTTGATAGATGGATTTTTGATCCACGTAAATGCTACTATTCCTATAGTCATGCACCCTCCAAAAACCACAGAAGGAATTACGCCTAATAACTTTGACATAAATCCACTTTCAAATGCACCTAATTCATTTGAAGACATGATGAATATGCTATTTAATGAAGACACTCGTCCTTTCATGTGTTCAGGAGTTTTTAGATGAAGTACAGTTGATCGAACTATCATACTTATCCCATCTAGTAGGCCAGAAACAAATAAGGCCAAAGCAGAAATCCAGAATGTAGTAGAAATTCCAAATACTATCATTGCACAACCAAATCCTGCAACGCACCATAGCATTATTTTCCCTTGGTTTTTGTTTATGGGTAGTGACTTTAGAAATACCATCGTTATAAATGCACCCAAAGCAGGTGCGGATCTTAAAAGTCCAAGGCCTTGTGGGCCACTATTTAAAATGACATCAGAGAAGTAAGGAAGCATTGCTGTGGCACCTCCAAAAAATACGGCAAAGAGATCAAGACTTAATACACCAAGTATTTCTTTTGATTGCCAAACGAATTTAATCCCTTCGCGTATGCTGTTCGACATGCTTTCGTTTTCTTTTTGCTTAAATGGAGGTATTGGTTTTATTAAAAAGCAAGAAATAAGTGCAATGAGCATCATAGATAACATGATATAAAATGTGATGGTGATGCCCAAGATGCCATATAATATACCTGCGAGTGCCGGCCCTGCTACACTTGCTATTTGCCAGGTCCCACTATGCCAAGTTACGGCATTGGATATTTCCTCTTTGGGTACTAGACTCCCAAGCATTGAGAAGGAAGTTGGGCCACTAAATGACCGAGCAATGCCTGTTAAGAAGGCTATTGAATATATAATGACGAGTACAGCAGCTTTAGGTAACTGATTTGATGCCCAATTACTAGTTACGTAGGCAAAAGATAGTGTTAGCAGCAGATTGCCTGCAATACTCAGTACAAGTAATTTCCTTTTGTCAGTTTTGTCGATAATATACCCCGCATAAAAGGCCATTACAAATGCAGGTAAGAATTCAAATAGTCCAATCAGACCTATGCTGAATGGGTCTTTTGTTATGTCAAAAACTTTCCAGCCGATCAGGGTCGCTTGCATTGAAAGCACGAGAATGAAAAAAAATCGGGTGATGATGTAGTGCCTGAATTCAGTATATCTCAGTACAGTAGAGGTAGGTCGTTTTATAAAATTACTCATCCCTGTAAAGTTCATGGTTTTTTGCCCATTCGAACGCTATGGGAGTGTAATAAAATGTTGTCCTTCAGAATAATCATTCTCTAGTGCTTGGAGCAATACTTCAAGGTGTTTTTCATTGCTCAAAAAGTCTGCATTGCTAGCATCCACAAATAGTGTTTTGATATGGTGTTGCTTAATATAGTTGGTAAAGGTTTCTTGTATATTGAATAAATAGTCGTTTTGAATATTCAATTCATAAATCCTATTTCTTTTTTTTATGTTTTCTTGTAGTTTAGACACTGGAGAATGCAGGTAAATAAGCAAATCAGGTTGAATCATTTGTTGATTCATGATGTCATAAAGGCGTTGATAGAGTCGGAATTCGTCCTCTGACAAATTCACTTTTGCGAAGAGTAGGCATTTTGTAAATAGATAATCAGAAACTGTAATATTTTGAAAAAGGTCTTGTTGGCTGACAAGATCTTTTAATTGTTTAAAACGTTCTGCCATGAAAAATAATTCTACAGAAAAAGCGTACTGAGCAGGATTTTCATAAAATTTTGCTAAGAATGGATTGTCGGCAAACTCCTCTAGTATAAGCCTTGCGTTGAGTGCTTTTGATAAAATATGCGCAAGTGTTGTTTTACCAGCCCCTATGTTTCCCTCAATGCTAATGAACTTGTATTTCATGAATCCAAACTTATAAAACAGAATTTAGATCAGGATATATCGTTATTCACAATTACAGGCAATTTAATAACAGATAGTGTGTCTTGACAAGTTCTTAATAATGATTCAATCGTTGTATTATGTCTCGGATCAATCAAATGACTTGCTATTTCACAAAGAGGGGTTAACACAAATCTTCTTTCTGAAATTCTAGGATGTGGGATGGTTAACGCTGTTTCATCTATGGTAAGATCATTATAGTAGAGGATATCAATATCAATTGTCCTGGCACCATATTTCTCTTCCCTTTTTCTACCAAGTATCTTTTCTACATTAAGAATGGCATTAAGCAGTTCGATAGGGTCTAATCTAGTTGAAATTCTTATAACTTGATTTAAAAATGCACCTTGATCAAGTTTCCCCCATGCGGCTGTTTCGTATAGAGATGACTGTTGCTCAACTTTTCCGCATTTATCTGCAATAAGTTCAACAGACTTAGTTAAATAGTAGTTTCGATCACCTACATTGCCACCTATCAATAAATATACATCATTCATAAATCGAATTGATCAATAGCCATAAAGTTCTTTAATTTTACACTTTAAAACTAATTACGTTGAAAAGTTTTTTCAAATCATTTTTTGCATCACTGCTTGCCATATTTACTTTTTTTTTAATTCTGTTTATATTTTTCTTCGCTATTGCCAGTGCTTTAATGGAAGAGGAAAAAACAGACTTAGCAAAAAAATCGGTTTTAGTCATAGACCTTTCTAAATCTTTAGAAGACAGGCAAAAAGAAGACCCATTTGCTGAAATAACGGGTAAGTCTGATGATGTTATGCCAAGTTTATCAACAACTATTCAGCTGATCAACGCAGCCAAGTCGGACTCTTCCATTAGCGGTATCTACTTGCGTTCGGCTAATAATGCAAATGGGTATGCAACAAGTAATGAACTTAGAAATGCCTTGATATCGTTCAAGCAGTCTAAAAAGTTCATTATAGCTTATGGCGATTATATAACTCAAAAGGCTTACTACGTAGCAAACGTTTCTGATAAAATATATTGTCATCCTAAAGGGCTTGTTGAATGGCAGGGAATGTCGGTAGAATACATGTTCTTTAAAAATTTAATCGATAAGCTTGAAATAAAGCCACAGATATTTTATGCTGGGAAATTTAAAAGTGCCACTGAGCCTTTTCGTGAGACTCAAATGACTGAAGCGAATAAGGTTCAAACAACTGTTTGGTTGAATGATTTATATGATGATTTAATTTCAACTACATCTTCATCTAGAAAAATTAAT
>CANKGM010000110.1 GCA_947481355.1 Chitinophagaceae bacterium | reverse complement strand
TTAGAAATAACCTACCTCAGATTCGCATCTTTACTGCGTATGTGAATACAGACTATGTTCCAAGAGACACATTGAATGGGGGAGAGTGGAAAGTGGCTTCTGTTGCTACAATACAGCGATTTTCTGCTGTGGCTTATTACTTTGGACGTTCACTTCATGAGAAGACAAATGTACCTATTGGACTTATAAGTGATAACCTTGGTGCTACAGCTGTTGAAACATGGATGAGTCCCGATGCTATAAAAGCATTCTCTCAGTTTGATGCCTATCATCAGCAGTATTTAGCGCCTAAAAAAAGTTTTGCCACCTTGACATCGGATTTCGAAAAAACAAAATCCACTTGGGAAAAAGCGTACTATTTAAAAGGTGATCCGGGCATTGAGAAAAAATGGTATTTGCCTGAAACTGATATCTCAGATTGGCAAACTATTGAGACGCCTGGATATTGGGAGGAGAAAGGAATTGGTGAATATGATGGATCTGTTTGGTTCAGAAGAACATTTGATTTACCTGCATCTTATGATCATAAGGGTTACTATGTAGGGATTGGACAAGTAGATGATTACAATACTACTTGGGTAAATGGACATCAAGTTGGTGAAACCTTCGGCAATGTAAATTATAGCAACTACATCGTTCCCGATTCTTTGTTAAAAGAGAAAGGAAATGTGATTGTGATTAGAGTTGTTGATGCTGGTGGTAAAGGGGGAATTTATACACAGTTTTGGCATCCCGAGTGGGCGGGAAAATGGAATTATAAATTGGGGAAGAAGATTGATCCAGCAAAATTCAAGCGACCTGATGTGGTAAATTCAGACCTCTTTAATTCTCCGTCTATTTTATTCAATGGATGTATAGCTCCTATATCACAGCTTTCAATCAAGGGAGCTATTTGGTATCAAGGTGAAAGCAATGCAAGTAGGGCAGAGGAATATAGAACGTTATTTCCTGCATTCATAACAGATTGGCGCAAACAGTTTAATCAAGGTGATTTTCCTTTCTTCTTTGTGCAATTAGCTAATTTTTATGGGGAAGATAAAAAGCCAGAGGAAAGCGATTGGGCTGAGTTGAGAGAATCTCAAGCAGCGGCATTAAGTCTTCCTAACACAGGCATGGCATCAGCTATCGATTTAGGAGAAGCGTTTGATATCCATCCAAAAAATAAACTGGATGTTGGAAAACGTCTAGCCCTAGCAGCGTTGAAAGTATCATATAATGCTGATAGTATTGATCTTGGTCCCACATACGATCATATGTCCCAGGAAGGGGATAATATCATTATCCATTTCAAAGCAACGAAAAGCCTTATCAAAACAAATGATAAATATGGTTATGTTAGAGGTTTCTCAATCGCAGGCGCTGATAGTGTGTTTCATTATGCCAATGCATACATTCGAAATAACGAAGTGGTAGTTAATTCTCGTGATGTGAAGTCTCCTATTGCCGTGAGGTATGCTTGGGCTAATAATCCCGGTACGTTGGATCTATACAATCAAGAAGGATTGCCTGCTCTTCCATTTAGGACAGATAGTTGGCCAATGAAAACGCATGATAGAAAATTTGATTTTAAAAAGTAGATAACATTTCTAGTGTTCAATCATAATACATTGTTTATGCCAACAAAACAGGGAGATAAATCATCTCGTCTCATACGAAACAGCACTTCTTATTTGTTTTTTGCATTCTTGTTGAATATCGTTTCGTGTGCGATAGCGCAAAAGCCTGCTTCATCAGTAGCTGGCACCAATGAAGTCCCGCATTTTACTGTCGAGGAAGCAACTGATTGGACTAATCTTTTTTATAGAGAGAATGGTTGGTTTGGAGGGGATGGTATCTTTTTCATTCCAATGGATGGCAAACGAAATCAAAATCATTCTACATCAGTTGATCAATTGGTTCTGTTTAGCGATAGTATGATTGGCGATGCAGTATTAGGAAGAACACAAGGAAATAATAAAATGGTGCATAATGCAGTTGCCATGCTAAAAGGTGATGCTCCAAAAGAAAGTAAATTAAAATTTTACTGGGATAAGACTTCGGATGGTACACCTGAAACCATGTTCATTCCATCTACACCATCTGCGATTCCAGCAAATTATTATTGGTTAGGAGATGGGTTGTTTAATTATTTGACAGGGGAGACTTATGTTTTTGGTTATAAAATGTTGAATGTAGAGTCGACTAATGATTGGTCGTTTACGCTCACTAAAACAAACCTAATCATTTTGCCAAAGGGAAGTAAACCGCCTTATGACAATCAAAAGCAAATTGAAACGCCATTCAGCTATATTGATGCTCCAGATGGAGAGAATGGATCCTTTGGTTCAGGGATTTTTGTAAGTACAAAACAAGCCGGTTTAACCAATTATGATAATTATGTTTATGTATATGGCATAAAGGGTAAGCAAAAGAAGCTGCTTGTGGCTAGGGTAACGATGGAGCAGTTTTTAGAATTTGATAAGTGGACATTTTGGAATGGTTCTTCTTGGACTAGTAATATGCTAGATGCTGCTCCTATCTGTGATGGTGTTTCGGATGAAATGAGTGTTTGTCAGCGTAAGGATGGTAAATATGTGATGATATTTCAACGTGGTGGCTTAAGTCCTAAAATTGGTATGCGTATCGGAGACACTCCATATGGCCCTTTCAGTGATGTAATCGATATTTATACTTGTCCGATTGGCGCCACGAATAAAAATCAATTTGCCTATAATGCAAAAGCCCATCCTAGTATTTCTAAAGATGGGGAATTAATCATTAGCTATAATGTGAATGCGTTTGATTTTGATAATGAATTGTTGAAGGAACCTCAATTGTATCGCCCAAGGTTCATTAGATTAAAGTGGTAGTTCGCATTTTTCATTGTTGGCCTTCAACGAGGGGGCATACAAATACAGTGTTAGTCCAACGATGAATATTCCGATTGACGTTAATTGAGCTTGAGACAGACTCAATCCGATTATTTCATAGTGCTTATTGATTTTTATGAACTCTATAAAAAAACGTTCAATCGAAATCATCATGAGGTAGATAGAAGTAATTCTTCCTACCATTTTTATTTTTAGTCGAAGTTTCCACAGAATATAAAAGAGAATCAAGATAATTATGCTTTCATAGAAGGAAGTTGGGTATACCGGATTACTTAATTGATAGCAATAGTTATCCCATCTGCATGCGGGTATTAACTCTCCTTCACCTATGATGTTGTGAGGATATGTATATCCCCAAACCCAATCGGGTATCCAGCTAACAGTTTTAGGGTTAGTGTTTATGATTCCCCAATCACCATCCCCTACAAGATGACATCCAAGTCTACCTAATGCATAAGCGGGCATAAGGCTTGGGGCAACTGCATCGGCTACTTTAAAAGGGTTTATTTTTTTAATGAGGTAGTAAATCCAAATTGTTGCGGCAGCTGTTATTAATCCTCCTAAGAAAGCATATCCATAGCTATTGTTGAAAATGTTGAGTGGATTCTCTACTAGTGCATCCCAATGCTCAAAGCTGCTCCATATCCTTGCTCCAACAAAACCCGAAAAGGCAGCGATTAACGTAACCAAGGGAATTGTATCGCTTGGTATGGTTTTATTTCCGTTGTTAAATTCATAATCAAACAATCCTTCGGATTCTTTTCGTTTTAATTCTTTGGTAAGAAAAAAAGCTGCTGCTAAGAATGCTAGCGTAACTAAGACACCAAAGGTTTGAATAGACTTTAGTGCAGGTAAATCTAATCCCAGTATATCTTTGATGAGGTAGTAGAAATTAGGATACATAATTATAATCAATCTAATTAAGGACTTTTTGATTTACCTTATTTTTTAAAGGTAAGGTTGGAATGTGAGTTGCATATATTAAATGTAACCGTTAGGTACTGGTAGGGCTATTTTAAAAAGACATTGTAAATATAATTTTATTTGTAATAGGCTGATATTCAGTAATATAAAAACGTAAATAAAAAATAGGAAATATTCTTTTAAACAATAAATTTTTCTAACTTTAACAAAGTTTATTCACGAGGCCATAACGATTGAAATATGATCAGAAAAATTACCTTTTTGCACCTTGCACTCGCCACACTTTTATCGGGTGTATTTTTTTCTTCCTGTACAAAGCAGTTCTTAGATCAAACAACTACAACCGATTTGAATGAAGAAAGTGTTTTTTCAGATAGTGCAAGGACTATAGATTTTCTTACTCAAATCTATACGAATATTGATTTCAGTTTTAATCCTGCTCGTTTTGATGGCAGGGCAGGGCTTGATGCTTGTTCTGATGAGGCTGAAGGCCCTTCCGCTTCTGTTGTAACCGCATATAATGAATTTGCAACGGGTTCAGTCAATTCTTATAGTATCTCTGCTGATGCCTGGAGTATTTCATATCAAAATATCCGAGCAGTAAATCAATACATAAGTCACTTGCCTTCGGTCCCTTTCAATGATGCATTAAAGCAGAGGACAAGAGCAGAAGCCATCTTTTTAAGGGCTTGGTATTATTCCATTTTGTTAAAACATTATGGTGGTGTGCCAATCGTAGGCGATGCCATCTATGATATAACGGATAAGATTAATACTACACGAGATACGTACGAGAATTGTGTCAATTATATTTTAGCTCAATGCGATGCTGCGGCAAGTGATTTGCCAGACTCGTATACTGGAGCAGAATTCGGGCGAGTTACCAGAGGTGCCTGCCTTGCGCTTAAATCAAGGGTTTTGCTTTATGCGGCGAGTCCATTATTCAATGGAGGAAGCATTGCACAAGCAGATCCGCTTAAATCCGTTTCAGGTTATCCGAATTATGATCTAAATAGATGGAAGAGCGCTGCTGATGCTGCCAAGGCAGTAATTGATATGAATCTATATCAATTGCATGAGGATAATGTTACTAAGCCAGGCTATGGATTTTATGAGGTATTTCAAAAGAGATCGAATGTGGAATTCATTTTTCAAAAAATGAAAGATCCAGGAAATTCGTTTCATGATCTTGAATTATTATGGAGACCAACATCTCGCGGAGGTTCTACTATCACCGGTTCATTCCCGTATCAAAATATGGTTGATGCCTTTCAAATGAAAAATGGTAAAGATATTACTGATCCCGAATCTGGTTTTGATCCTGCTAATCCTTATGCAAATCGCGATCCAAGAATGGATTATACCGTGAGCAGGAATGGAATATTAATGTATAAGGTAAATTCAGCACCAACTGTTTTATATACATATCTAGATGAATCAAATGGCGATGGGTTTGGCCAGGGTACTCCAACAGGCTATTACGTCAATAAAATGTGTGATGAAAATGTAGTACCGAATTGGTTTAATGGTACTCAACGTTGTTATCCTATGATTCGATTTGCTGAAATATTATTAAACTATGCTGAGGCGTTGAATGAATTTTCTGGTCCATCTTCTGATGTTTATGCAGCAGTTGAATTGATTAGAAAGAGAGCTGGGTTGGTTCCATTTAATCTTCCAGCAGGATTGACAACAGAACAGATGAGGAGTGTTATTCAGCATGAGCGTCAGGTAGAATTAGCTTTTGAAGAACATCGTTTTTGGGATGTTCGTCGTTGGAAGATAGCCGCGCAAACAGACAACATGATGATGAAGGGAATGCGCATTACAAACCTCGGCTCTAATAATTTCACATATGAAATAGTTAATGTGCGTCAACATAGTTTCAGAGAGCCGATGTACTTGTGGCCTATTCCACAAGTTGAGGCTGCAAAATCTGCTGATTTACTTCAAAATCAAGGATACTAAAATTAATATCATGAAACATTTTTTTATCAATAGTCTCATTGTTGGAATATCCTCACTAATGTTTACATCCTGTAAAATCGAAAAAGATTTGTTGCCTACAGAGCCCGTTAAAAATTTTGTGGGTACCTGGAAGTTGACAAAAGTTTTGCGAAATGATGAAGATATAACGGCGTATGTCGATTCTAGTGGGTTTAGGTTTACACTGAACCAGGATAACTCATTTCTTATCCAAAAAAATAATATCCCATTCTTAGCCAATGCTTCTGGTACTTGGCTTTTGGATGACCCTGCTTATGTTTTTCACATTTCCCTTAAAGAAAATGATATGCCAACTACATTTTCTGCTGATTTGTCTGCACCCGTGCAGAATGGTAAGAGAAATATGATCATCAGTTTTAGTCCGGGTTGCATAGCAAACAAATACGTTTACACTTTAGAAACCATTCAGTAAGATGGAAAATAAGAATCAATCAAAAAAAGGTAGAAAAAAATTATTTCTTTATTTTTTTCTCGTCATTCTGATCTTTGTTGTAGCAGAGTGCGGTGTGTTTTTTAACGATGTTAATCCTGTTACTGAAGAGTCGACTGTTAAGGCTGGAGATACATTAACTTCTGTCTTACATACAAACTTCAAATCCTATGGAGATAAATTAGGATTTCATTTGGTGGCAGGAATTTTAGCCCCTAAAAGTTGGAAAGCTGGGGAGCATACAAAAATGTACTTTGAAAGTTCCATTACCACAGGAATTCAAAGCATGGAAATTGTACCTGCTAATGAGCTAGCAGCTTTTGCTAATGGGTTGAATTGGCCTGAAGCCGTAAAAGCGAAACTAGGCTTTGGTAGTAATACTAGCGGTGATTTGGAATGGATTATTTTCTGGAGCACGAATACTTATGATATACATAGTAATCAGTTTCCTACAGCAGATATCACCATAAAGGTTAAGACCGGTCCAGAAAATTTACAGTACAAAAGAGGATATTTTTTATCTGAAAGTATAGATGCCTTCTCAACACCTGGAGCAGGCGATAGCTATGCTACTGGCTTCTTTACGAGTTGTTTTACGGTAACCGATGGAGAAGGAGAATTGGTAGACTTCTGTAATCCTAAAATTGGCATTGGCGAGCCTTCAAATGCCACTATCGATGATATATTGACTATAAAATATGATGGCGATCTT
>CANKGM010000109.1 GCA_947481355.1 Chitinophagaceae bacterium | reverse complement strand
ATTCCGAGCGAAGCGAGGAATGACAGAAATGGCAATAGGCAATAGGCAATAGTAATACAGAAAAGGGACGAAGGCACAAAGGCACAGAGTGTTCAGCGTCAATCCTTCATCCCCCAAAAAAACTGTCATTCCGAGCGAAGCGAGGAATCTGATTCATTCGAGTAAAGGCAAGATTCCTCGCTTCGCTCGGAATGACAATTGAATAGTTGGAATGACAGTGGGTTGCACTGACTACAGTAGGATGACTACAATGACATTGAATTGCCCGGAATGACAATTGAAGGAATGGATAGAAGAAAACAATAAGACAAAAGAATCTTCTATTTGAAAAAAAGAGCGTACTATCTTATTATCGATTTATTTTAACGGAATTGAACACTCCATTTTTGACAACAAGTAAACTATCATTCGATATCGCATTAAATTCGAACGTTCCGCTAATGGTATTGGCCGCAGTATCAAAGTAGCTGATTTTCACATTACCATTATTAGGAAGGTCGCTGCTTGCAAATTGTCTTAGATTATATGTAGAGTCAACAATACTAAAAACAGCTAAACTAGACCCGTCATTAATAGAATAGGTATCAGCCCCTTTAAATCTGGTAATCCACAGTAAAATCTTAGCATACTTTACAGAGTCCTGGGCTGGCATTTCCCCATCGGCTAGAATAATTAGGGAAGAATCATTTGAACCATAGGTGGCATAATATGGAGTGGGCTGATTCGGGTCGACTGCGTTGGGATCAATTAAGTTAACCGTATCAGGAGAATTGACAACGGAGATGAAGTCAAGGTCATTCACTTTAGCCATAACACCTGCTTTGATTCGTTTATCATCAATGGTGTCAGGTATCTTAGGAGAGGTCAATTCCTTTTTCTGGCAGCTCACGACGTAGGCAACTAGAAAAAACAAGGTTAGTATTTTAACTATTTTTATCATACCCTGAGATTTATTTACAAATAACGCTATTTCAATAAAAAGGTTACTTAAAAGTAAATAAAAATACAGGCTAGTAAAATTAAAAATGTTAAAATTAGGAAGACATTAAAGGGGTTGAAGAGGTTGAAGGGGTTGAAGAGGTTGAAGAAGTTGAAGAGGTTCAAGGGTTGAAGGGTTGAAGGGTTGAAAAGGTTGAAAAGGTTGAAAAGGTTGAAAATAACAAATCCTTTCAGCGGAGCTGAAAGGATTTGTGCCCAAGACTGGATTACTTTCCCTGATCCAATATGTCTTACGAGGGGGCTACAAATGCCCTTCTCCCGCCTTCGGCGAGGAGTGGCGTTTTGACTTGTTCGCTTTTGAAAGCAAGCTTTCAACGCTCACAAATCAAAACGCCCTTCCAACAAAGTTGGAAGGGCGTTTGTGCCCAAGACTGGATTCGAACCAGCACGCCGTTTCCAGCGCTACCACCTCAAGGTAGTGCGTCTACCAATTTCGCCACCTGGGCCCGAGGGACGACAAATTTATAAAATTAAACACTGTGATTTGGAACTCACCCCATTTATTTTTTATCCTCAATGATTTTATATCAATGGAATTATTCATAATCTTGCACTAGTTAAGGCATAAATCTATTATTACATTTTCAACCCATACCATTGCCTAATCAACTTTCTGTAGCCGTCGTCATCCTGAACTGGAATGGGAAAAAATACCTTGCGGATTTCCTGCCTTCAGTCTTGGCCTCTACCTACCCCTCTTTAAAAATATACGTTGCAGATAATGGATCAACAGACGACTCCGTTGAATTTTTAAGATCTCATTTCCCAGCAGTTGAGATATTGATCAATCCATCAAACGATGGTTTTGCTACAGGATACAATAAAGCCTTATCTCATATTAGTGAGGATATATCTATTCTTCTCAACTCGGATGTTGAAGTAACAGCAGGATGGATTGAACCAATCATTTCTATTTTTGAACAAGATGACTTGTTGGCTGCCGTTCAACCCAAAGTATTAGACTACAACCATAAAGACCATTTTGAATATGCAGGCGCTGCGGGTGGTTGGATAGATCGATATGGCTATCCATTTTCAAGAGGCCGACTATTTGATAAACTTGAAAAAGATGAACATCAATACGATGACACATCCCGAGTATTTTGGGCTTCAGGCGCAGCCATGTTCATCAGAACCGAAATCTTCAAGAAAATGGGCGGATTTGATCCCTACTTTTTTGCACATCAAGAAGAAATTGACCTGTGCTGGCGGATGCAACTAGAAGGGTATCATATCATGATTTGCCCAAGCTCAGTAGTATACCATATTGGAGGAGGCACACTGACAAAAGAAAATCCACGAAAAACATTCCTGAATTTCAGAAACAACCTGATTATGCTTTATAAAAACTTATCTGGCACAGAACGAATTTTGGTAATGCTCATCAGATTCTTTCTAGATGCAGTAAGCGCATGGAAAAGTTTAGTGTCTGGAAAATCATCCTATTTCTTTGCAGTAGCTAAAGCACATTTCGGGTTCTTTAGTTGGCTTTTATTCTATCGTTCAAAAAGTCTTTACGCAAAGGATAGGAAAGGTAAAATCTATGGGAAATTTAATGGAAATATTGTGCTAGAACATTTTATCAAGAGGAAAAACCGATTTTCTGAAATTATTCCTACGAAAAAATGATTTGTACGCTCGATTGATTATTTTTGCAACGCAAATAAACGTTATGCAACAAAACACAACAGAAAGTCCTGAAAAGAATGATTTTGGAAGAAATTGGGTAAGTTCTTCTCGCTTCTTATTCCATATCCAACTCTTTGCATTTTTTGCCTTCGTATTGGGCGGATGCTATGGTTTATACAGCATGCACTATAAAGGAAAGCCTAAAGTAGAGGTTCCTGAAAGCACGCAATACACTCCAAAATACAAATAAGAAAAAGACTTTGTAAGATTGTAACGATGCCTTATTTTTGCAATCCTTAAAAGCGACTTATACATCGCGGAAGTAGCTCAGCTGGTAGAGCACAACCTTGCCAAGGTTGGGGTCGCGGGTTCGAATCTCGTCTTCCGCTCACAAAAAAAAGTTCCATCGGTCAAGATGGAACTTTTTTTATGTCCTATACTCAGCATATTATTTTTTAACAGCCAATGAATTTATCCAGGCTGCTATTTTACGTGCATCCGCTTCAGGCACTTGTGGCATAGGAGCCATTGGAGTACTATAATCTGGCCAATTTTGTGGCTGAGGATTCTTAATCAGCTCTACTATTTTTTCAATCGAATAATTCCGTTTAGCAATATCCTTAAATGCAGGTCCAACTTGCTTTTTATCCGGATTATGACAGGCTATACAGGTATTTTTAATCAACAAGGGCTTGACCTGCTCGTAGGTTAATTTCCCTATTGCTGCAGCACCAGTTTGATCTTGCTTTGCTGAATTCTTTGTGCTTATAGCACTCAATGAGAGCTTATCCCCATCAGGTATATTGTTCAACGTATAATACCCAGTTGGATGGATAAGGGAATATGAATTTTCAGCATCCCGAATGCCATCTAGGGTAATCTTATGGATGTAATTTGTCCTTAGTCCATCCACCACAATACGCACTTTCAACCCATCAGCTGAAACACGTACGCCCTTCACGGCACATTTTTGTGTGTTTTGAGTTGGACTTCCATAAACAGCTTGATATTTATAAATAAAGCTTTCAACAGCATAAGCAGATAAATCACTTGCCACTACTTTATCAATAGGCTTAGTAAACTCAATTTCAAATCCGTCAGGCATAGCCTTAACCGTCTTCATCTCAAAAGGCATTTTTCTATTCCAATAAAGACGTTGTAATCCCTCATTGGCATCACCTGCAGAACCCCATCCCCTATTGGTTTCACCTACAAATAAAGAACCGTCATTAGCCCATGACATCCTTAATACACCCGATTGAAAACCACTTCTAAAGGGCCAGGCAATTCCCTGTAATTCTCCCTTCACTTTTTCCATATACACACGTGAAATCATACTTTGTCCTTGATCACCCACAAGCAATTGCTCTTCAAATGGACCGAAGGATCCTTTTGGAATTTTTACAATTTCAGAATTAGATATCCCTAAAATTCCATGAGGCAACCATACAGCTGGCATTTGCAATTCGGGGGTGGTCTTTTTTGCCTCCATCAATGTCATGAATTTTTCATTCACTTTATTTTCAGGCTTTACAGGGTTCCCGTCTTTATCATATTCCATACGTGGATTAACCTTTCCATACATATCTTCTCTAGTCAGCTTCAATGGAGAATTCGGCATAGAAGACCATACCAAACTAGCAGGATGTCCCATGAATGCGCCTTTTTTTAAGGGCATAATGCTACCAGAACCAACCCAATCACCTTGGTTATCGGTATAAAATAATTCATCATCAATCATACTCAATCCACATGGCGATCTCATTCCAGCCGCCCATGGCTCCATTCGTCCATCCTCAAAAATGTGAAGTGCCCAACCTCTCCATGGCACAAAACTTTCTGCATGCCACCATACATCTCCAAAACCAAGATTTAGCGTAACATAAAATGAGCCATCTGATGCGATTTTAGGACCATAGCTATATTCATGATAATTACCTGAAATGGGCCAAGCATAAATTGTTTCATACACATCTGCTTTCCCATCCATATTTGTATCATGTAGCCTAGTGAGCTCTCCACGTTGTACAACATAAAGTGAGCCATTTTTATACGCCACACCAAGGACCTCATGCAAACCAGATGCAAATTTTCTAAAATAAGGTTTAACACCTGTGGGATTTTCAACAATGTATACATCCCCCCTTCGGGTAGTAACTGCAAGATTGCCGTCAGGCATGGTACATAAACCACCAACTTCTAAAACCATTCCTTCTGGCGAATGAATTTTATTGATTTTAAAAAAATCTTCCTCTTTGGCAGACTCTTGTGCGTTCAACATCGTGAACGAGCATAACAACATGATGGTTATTATGAATGAATATATATGTTGAAACATGTTATTTTTTGATTGTGCTAACTGCATAAAAACAAAATTTAAAAAAGGATAGAATAAGTGAATTTATCTTTAATTGGAACAAGCAACTCTTTACGTCCCTTTACATCGCGAACAATGGGATGCACCGAATTTGATGATTCAATTTTGATATAATAATATTTATCATCGATAATAAATAATCCTGGCGATACTTCTGAAATAGTCCATGCATCTGCAAGTCTATAATAAAGATTATCAGAACCATTTTCAATGGTAATTTCACGTTCTAATCCATAACGATCTTCTGTAACCCGTATACGATCGGTAACGGAAGCTCCGTAAATTTTATATTTAAACGAAGGCCTATCCTGTTCATCTAACACATACCCTTTAGGTACAAAGCTAGACCCAACAGTATCTGCAGACCATTCTTCACTTTGATTTGCGAGTTTATTGATCATCAAAGAAGGTTTTCCAAAATACTCCACAACGCCTATTGGAGCAGAAGAACCATCTCCCCTGCTAATCCACATTGGACTAGCATCTAAAAATCCACCACGCCATGCTTGAACCATCATACCGTTATCCAAATCATAGGTATAATGAACTTTTTCTGGAGTACCTACACTAACAGAATGCGTAATTCGCTTTCCGATAGGCAAGTCCATGAAACTGCGAAGAATAGTATTCTCTGATGCTGAAACCAATATTGGATCATGAGCATCCACTGGAATATTGCTGGCATCACTAATGATGAATTCCCTTATTCCTGGGCCTACTACCTTAAGTATCACTGAAGGCTTTTCCCATCCATTGTATTTTGAATAAACTACTTCTATAGGATAGTCACCTGCATTTAAATTAATCGATGCATCTTGATTCCCTTTTCCAAATGCTAGTAGTGTATTTTTATCTACGGTCAATTTTCCTGTGCCCCCTTTAGTATCTAAATTGAATTCATATTGACCTGCTTCACTCACATGGATTGTTCCTGCATACTTAACTAAAAAATCATTCTCAGGCAATCCATCAATATTAGTGGTAATTAAGGCGACTTGCTTTTGTTGGAATACTTTACCAGTGGCAATAGTGCTTTCCTCTTCAAACTTCCCTTTATACAGCGTTGCGGTAAGTGAAGAAAGGCTTGGCTGTTGCTTGTTATAATTGGTTATCACCATATTTCGAAATGCAACTTGACCATGGTCACCTTGAATGCGTAATGCATCTTCAGCCACTTCATTATTTTCTACAGCACCTGCTGTTGGTGCATACAATTCAATGTTTTCTTGAACCAATACACCATTTAATTCTACACGAAGAATGCGTGCATTTTTAACTTTAACACCCCCTTCAAAACGCGGTGCTTGAAAAGCTATTTTAAAATGCTGCCATAAGCCCGGTGCCTTACTAACATTCTGCCTAGGTGCATGGCCATCCACATTCTGACGACCTTGAGGCCTTGTTTGATCATATCTTTCGTATATACCCCCTATGTCTGAAGATTTTGGATTCAATACAGCCCAGCTATCTAATAATTGTAACTCATATCGCCCTTGCAAATAAATTCCAGAATTTGATTCCTTTGCCATCATACAATCCAACTCGATGTCAATATCACCATGCTTAAACTTGGTATACAAATCCTCTCTATCAGTAGAGTTTGGGAGGTTCACTAAGATACCAACACCGGGTGTAAACGTCATCGTGTGAGATTTACTGATATCTGCATTCACGTCGCCAGCGATATGCCAGTTTCCACCTGGATTGTTGAAGCTCGACAAATCAGATAGATCGAGTTTTTGTTGAGCAGACAACAATTGGCAACTAATCAGTCCAACAATCAATGTGAACCCCTTGGCTACACTCGAAGAAGAAAAAAAATTCCTTAACATCATCAAGAGTTTAAATTATAAAAAAGAGACTTTTACATTCGCATACCTAAGCGTTGGTCGGTGAATACGAACAACGCTCCTATTAGGTTAAGGATTGAAAATAATACAAAAAGTTAGAT